>JAZGCJ010000099.1:0-2014 GCA_036476895.1 Thermodesulfobacteriota bacterium | reverse complement strand
GTGAAGTGCTTCAAATTATGTTGAATATTGCCAAATTAGGCACTACGATGATAGTCGTCACTCACGAAATGGGATTTGCTAAGGCTGTTGCATCAGAAATGATCTTCCTCGGTGAGGGAGTCATATTAGAACGCGGAACTCCCCAACATTTCTTCATTTCACCCAAATCCGAGCGTGTACAGAAATTTCTGAAACAACTTGATATTTTGTATGGTGGGCATGATAAGCTTTTAAAACTCTCAAATGAGGAGGAAAACAAGTGACATTTCAAGTTCGACCCAACCCGATAGAGGAACTTCTTATCGTACTGGGATTCTGGGATCACATTTTATCTGGTTTCATCATAATGATATGGCTATATGGATTGGCGCTTGTGATAGGCTTTTTTTAGGTCTTATACTCGCCATTCTCCGCCAATATGGAGGATGGATTTTTTCACGGGTTGCAACGGGGTACATCGAAATCATACGTGGTACACCATTGCTTGCGCAGTTATTACTATTCTTTTATTTACCAACTAGTTTAAATATTCCTATAACGGCATGGAAACTTGAGGTTAGCTTAACACTTCTAGACAAAGATATAACACTTACCCTCCTTAATCAAGCTACCCTTGTCGGTATCCTCACGTTAGGTCTTAATAGTGCGGCCTACCAAGCAGAATATTTCCGTGGAGCTATTTTATCTGTAGGAGAAGGACAGATGTTAGCTGCCCAATCACTTGGTATGTCTCGTTTAAGTGGAATTTATCATGTTGTGTTACCACAGGCTCTGCGTCGTGTGATCCCTGCGTGGTCTAATGAAGCGGTTTATCTTCCGAAGTATACCGTCGTGGTCTATTTCATTGGAGTAAAAGAACTTTTTCGCGAGGCATTCTATATCATGACGCATCCATATACCTCAACGAATCCACTCACTATATACATCGTTATTGCACTCATCTTTCTAGTAATGATCTCACTCATTTCCAAGGGATTGGATATCCTTCATAAACGTACAGGGATTCCGGGGTTATAACCTGTCCAATTATAGATAAAATCTTTTTTTAATTAAAGATTTTTCATTTTTCAAACTATATATAATTTATATGATTTAATGTTACAATTTTAAGAAGTTATTTTTAATTATTATGAAAATTGTTGATTTAAGGTCTGATACTGTTACTAAACCATCCCCTGAGATGTGGGAGATGATCAAATCAATGGATAATTCTATGCTGGGAGATGATGTTGAGAGAGAAGATCCAACTGTAAATATATTGGAAGAAAAAGCGGCTCACATCGTTGGAAAAGAAGCAGCCTTATTTGTTACTTCGGGTACACAAGGAAATTTGGTATCTCTTCTTTCACAAACCAATCCAGGTGAAGAAATCCTATTAGAAGAGTTGAGTCATATTTTTGGACACGAGGTTGGAAGTGCTGCTCGTATTGGTGGTTTAATGATAAATACATTTTCCTCAAAAAAAGGTGTACCATCGCTTAATCACCTCCAAGACCTAATTCGAAATAAGGAAGACATTCACGAACCACCTACAACTCTATTATGTGCAGAAAATACACATAATTTCCATGGTGGAGCAATTCTTAAACCAGAAGTTTTAAGAGAATTGAAAAGTTTTGCAGAAAAAAATGAATTAAAATTTCATTTAGACGGGGCAAGAATTTTTAATGCTTCTGTTGCTCTAAATCAACCAGTTACTCAATTTACTAGACATGTTGATAGTGTGATGTTTTGTTTATCTAAAGGCTTATCTTGTCCTGTTGGATCTATAGTTGCAGGTCCTAAAGAATTTATATCTAAAGCTCGTAAGTTTCGTAAAATGCTTGGGGGTGGAATGCGACAGGCAGGAATAATCGCATCTTTTGGATTAGTAGCACTTGAGCCAAAATGGATTAAAAGATTAGAAGATGATCACAAAAATGCTAAATTGCTTGCTGATGGTTTAGATAATCTGGATTCATCAATAAAAGTACATAAGCCCGATACTAATATTGTTATAGTCGAGTTTTTAAAT
>JAZGCJ010000098.1:0-8796 GCA_036476895.1 Thermodesulfobacteriota bacterium | reverse complement strand
ACTGATTTTGAAATTAAAGAAGGGCTGGTTGAAGAGATCGGGCAATATTCCAAAGGTAAAAAGGCTTTAATCGGAATTTTTCAAGGTGCCACCATAAGGGAGAGAAAGTGGGGAGTTAAAAAATTTGCAGAGTTGTCCAAAAGAATCTCGGCTGAAAATATTGGTGTGCTTTTACTAGGTGGTGAGTCAGATAAAAAAGAATCAAAGGAATTTGATATATTGTTAGCGGGCTCTGAATATCTCAACTTGGTGGACAAAACTACATTATCAGAAACAATAAAAGTGATTTCCAGATTGGATTTATTGGTCTCCGGCGATACCGGGCTTATGCATTTAGCTTATGCAGTTGGTACTCCAACCCTTTCATTGTTTGGCGCGGGGATACGTGAAAAGTGGGCTCCAAAGGGGGATAATGATATTGTTTTGGATAAAAATTTACACTGCAGTCCCTGCACCAGGTTTGGATATACACCCAGCTGTCCAATAGGTGTTAAATGTCTCGGAGAAATAAGTGTGGATGAGGTTGAGTCACACTTAATGGAGTTTATTAACAAATCGTTAATTGAATATCGGTTTATATATTGATTCTTAATAGATCCTTGCCTACAATTACTTCTGAACTGACTTTATTATTGAAAATATCTTCTATATTCATATGATCCCAGACCGGGTAAAGATGGGTTAATAGTACTTTCTTTGCATTTGAATTATTTGCAATTTCAATAACCTCTGAAGGTGTAAGATGTCCTTCGGCCTTTTCTTCATCTGGTAATGAACATTCAATGATTAGTAAATCTGCTTCATTAGCAAAGCTTTCCAATCCCGGGAAATAATCCGTATCTCCTGTGTAAACAACTGTCTTGCCATTCGTTTCTACTTTGTATGCCAAGCTGTTATGAGTATGTAATGTTTTTATCGTTTTTAAACCGAATTCCTTGAAGCTTATAGCGGATTCCACCGGTATTTCCTTTATCTCCAGATGAGCCGGATTTATCCAATTATTAAAAGTAATTTTCAACGAATTAAAGAAATCATTAAAACCTATCGGCCCCCACACCGTTAGTTTCTTCTCTCTTTTATGTTTATATGGGTATTTGGTAGCAAATAAAAAAGGAATGAGATCGGACGTGTGGTCCGGATGAAAATGGGATATGAATATGTGATCAATATCTAGATAATCAACACCCAGTTTTTCTAATTTCCAAGTAATTCCATTACCACAGTCAAACAATACTTTGGACTCTTCCATTATCAGCAGATAACCTGAAGAACCCCTGTTGTTGTTTGGTACACAAGTGCCGGAGCCTAAGATATAAAGTTGCATTAATTATTGTTGGTCAGAGGATTAGATTACTATTAGACTATATCTTAAAATTATGAGACATGACAATCGAAGAAGTATAATAACAATCACCACAGATTTTGGTAACACGGATCATTACGTGGGTGCAATGAAGGGTGTAATTCTTTCTATTAATCCAGGTGCTATAATAGTGGATATTACACACGAGGTTGAGCATTACAATATTTTTCAAGCTGCATTTGTTATCAGGAATATAGTGGATTACTTTCCGGAGAATACTGTACATTTAGTTGTGGTTGACCCAGGTGTCGGAAGCAACCGAAGACCAATAGCGGTGGAAGCATATGGTTCAATCTTCGTTGGTCCCGATAATGGAATTTTTTCATTCGTATATTCTGAGTCTGAAGAATACAGGGTATTCGAAATAGAGAATGCCGATTATATGCATAAATCCGTTAGCAATACTTTTCATGGGAGGGATATTTTTGCACCCGCTGCGGCAAAACTATCTATAACTAATGCAATTGATGAAATTGGAAGAGAAGTAATTGATCCGGTTACTTGTGGTCTGGATAAACCAATAGTTAGCGATAGAAAAATTTTTGGTTCGATATTATATGTCGATTCGTTTGGTAATTTGGTTACGAATATTTCAAGCGATTTAGTTAGTGGCATACCAACGATAAGAATAGGGGAAAGAACTATTTATGGAGTATCCCAGTCTTACAGTGAATCTAAGAAAGGTGAGATCTTGGCGATAAAAGGAAGTTCTGGATTCATTGAAATTTCTGTAAATCAGGGGAGAGCTTCGGATTATTTCGAAATAAAGAATTTGAAGATAGAAATTTTAATCGGTGAAAAATCTAAGCTACCCAAGTAATTCTGTAAATCTTGTTGTTTATAAAAATTTCATTTGCCTTGTTATATGAAAAAATATTCTCCCAGAAATGATCTCCGGGGTTCAGGATTCCGGATTTGATTAGCTCATCTATGATATTCCAATAATCTTCATCCTGAGGAAGATCAGGCAGTAGATCGAATAGAGTTGCAATATCTGGGAGTGCTTCTGCGCATATATTTTCCCAGCTCACCCATTGCTTATTTTTTTTCCAAATAAATATTTTTTCTCCTATCTTGTTTAATCTCGTGGCGTTTAAAGTCCATGCTGGGAGATAATCACTTGAATAGTAATCAAAAGCACCTTCAAGAATCTCACTCCATTTTAAGATAACGGAACTACTTATTTCTATATTGTCTGGAACAATTTGAAGCAATTGCCTGCGCATTTATGTTACACCTTCATAAAATAAGATTATTTTTTTGATTCAGCATTTATTAGATATATATTAATGATATCAATATTAATTTCGCAATATTTATGCCACTTGATACTTATTTGTAACCTATTAGAATTATTTGATTTTTTTTGTATATTTGATGTAGAATTTGTAGGTATATAACAAAATATGTCTGTGAATTGGCAATTCAGGTAAATATGTTGTAACTATTTATAGTTATTTTAAATATGATCAATAGCCGGGTTTTCAAATAATATGTTAATTTTGCCTGATTATAATATAAATGAATAAAGTTGAATTTGTACTATCGGATGATTTGAAGGTTTATTGCGGTGATGAATTACCCCGGGATAAGAGGCTTTTTGCTGCAAAGGGCTTAATTCCAATCCCACCAAGCAAATTAGCCCTGGTATTGTTCAAGCTTACATTAGATAAAGATCAGGAAATAGTTGAAGAGGCTTCAAACTCATTAAGGGATATTCCGGAAAATGTTATAGAGACATTGGTTTCAGATACTTCCACACATGTAGGTCTTCTGGATTTTCTTGCTAAGCAAAGTTTCAGTGAGAATGTATTGCAGCATATCGTAATTAACAATAACACAGAGGATGAAACTATATCCTTTATTGCTGAAAATGTACATTCACAACCCATTATTGATGCTATAGCAAATAACCACGGAAGAATTTTAAGATCGGGGAAAATAGTTGAGTCATTAAGCAATAATCCTGTGGTGAGCCGCTCTACATTGGATAGGGTTTTATCTTTTATAAACTTATATTTACACAAGGATGCTGTTGACAGTCCGGAGTTTAATAAGGTGCAATACGATATTGATGATCCGGAGTTAAGGGAATCGGTTTCTGCTGTTGAAAATTCATTTTTTGATGAAATAGATTTATCGGATGAATTGATTGATGAGAGTGATGAAGATGAAGCACAGGATGATGAAGAAGAAATTGATGGTGAAGAATTAACCGAAATAAGATCGGACTCTTTTCTGAGGCAGATAAAACAGTTAACTATGGCCTACAGATTGAAATTGGCAATGCTTGGAAACAGGGATGCAAGATCCATACTCTTACGCGATCGTAACAGGGTTGTTTCTAGAGCAGTGTTAAAGAATCCACGCCTGACCGATACCGAGGTTGTAATGATATCGCAATCCAAGGTTATTGATGAAGACATATTACGTGAAATTTCTAGTAATAGAAAATGGATGAGGATTTACCAGGTTAAGACATCCTTGGTTAATAATCCAAAGACTCCCAGTCACATATCAATTAACTTAATAAAACAATTGAGAAACTTTGATATTAGATCACTTATCGGGAGCAAAGACCTTCCAAGTGCTGTAACGATGGCTGCCAGAAGGGTAAGTAAGGAAAGAAGGGAAGGAGGGAAAGAATGATAATAAGATTGCAAAATTTCATATATGTTGAATATTTTATTAGATGCCAATCTCAGAACAGATATATAAATTTACCGTATCTGAACAGGATTCGGGGTTAAGAGCGGATATAGTTTTATTTAGATTGCTGCCTAATCATTCAAGGGCTCAAATCAAAAAGCTTATAGAGAGTCAAAATGTTTTACTAAATGGCGGAGGGCTAAAGGCCTCATCAAGATTAACTGTTGGTCAGGAACTTTCTGTTAAGATCCCTTCGCCAGAGAAAATTGAAGCATCACCCGAGGATATACCAATATCCGTTATATATGAGGACCAATCGATTATAGTAGTTAACAAACCGGCTAACTTGGTTGTACACCCGGGAGCTGGTGTAAATAGAGGAACATTGGTAAATGCTATTCTCTTCAGGTGTAGGGATTTGGGCAGTATCGGGGGAAAGATAAGGCCGGGTATTGTGCATAGGCTGGACAAGGATACTTCAGGGGTAATGGTGATTGCAAAAAATGATGCCTCTCATAACTCACTGGTGGAACAGTTTAAGGCCAGAGAGGTAAAAAAAAGTTATCTGGCACTGGTTTATGGAAACCTCAAAGTTGAAAGTGGGTGTTTTGAATCGGAGATAGGAAGGCATCCCGTTAAAAGGATTAAAATGTCTTCGAAATCAAGGAGTGGGAGAAAAGCCATAACCAAATGGATTGTAGAAAGACGCTTTGGCATTGCTACTTTAGTCAATGTTGAGCCCATGACGGGAAGAACACATCAGATAAGGGTTCATTTCTCGGAGAACGGACATCCCATTATTGGTGATAAGGTTTACGGAACAAAAAGGCAAAAAATAAATCTGATTGGTAATAGCGGGAATATAATAGACAGGCAGGCCTTGCATGCAGAAAAACTTGGCTTTAAACATCCGATCAACAATGAATATATTGAGTTTACAGCCCCGCTGCCCTACGATTTAAAGTCTGCAATTGAGAAGCTGGATACGGAAAGAAATCGAAATGAGCCTGATTAGATCGAATTTACTGGACAAAGTTAATGGTATCCAATACGGTTTTCTCAACAGGACCAATAGCCTTTTAATTGATTACTATTCAAGCGGAACAGACCTGCACTCTATACATACTTTAAAGCAAATTCATAGTGACATAGTGGTTAATGTATGTGATTTATCCGAAAATATAGAAAAAGCAAGGGGGGATGCGTTGATCTCAGGTTCAAAAGGGGTGAATCTAGGAGTATACACAGCCGATTGTATTCCAATATTGTTAGCCGATGTGAATGGATCCGCAATTGGTATTGTACATTCCGGATGGAGAGGGACTTTGTCGAGTATTGTGGAGAAAACTATAATAAAATTAGGGGAAAATTTTGGTGTGGTTCCTGAAAATATAGTTTCTGTAATGGGACCATCAATTTCTGGAGATTGCTACGAGGTTGGGACGGATGTAGCCGAACTGTTTTATAGGGAATTCGAGCGAAATAATGACTTTCTTAAAAAATCGGACTCGGATAAATATTTATTGGATTTAAGACTGGCTAATAAATATATGCTTATGGAATCAGGGGTGAGTCAGGTGGAAATCATTGATATATGTACAAGATGCGATAGTGATTTTAACTCTTATAGAGGGGATGGAAAAACAACGGGCAGTCAAATGAGTTTTATAGGTTTAGTGTAGCTCCAAAAAGTGTTATGTTAATAAGCTCGACATTTAATTAGATTAGGAGGGGGAAATGCTGCAAATTATGTGCTGGGTAGATCCAGAGGATTTCGATTACCTGGACTCCATGAGCAAACGTAATGAAAAAGTGGACTACTATGGATATTTGTTTGAGGTAGAAGGTGGACCCGAGACCGGCGAGAGCAGTGTAGTAAAAGTTGTAGTTGTCGAACTGATCAGTGCTAAAATGGCAGTGGGCCTGGCAATACCAAATGATTTGAAGATTGATGGGGAATTTAAAATTGGATTTATTAGCCACTATGATCCAAATAAAGATATACCATTTGTATGTAAACTTTCTAATGAAGTTAAGCGTACAAATTATATGGGAGACGATTTGGAGAAATTGGAATATATTGGTTTTACACTTGAAAAGTTTTATGAAAATAAGGGGGCTAAATTTTACCTCCACGATCTAAGGGGTGCTAAATCCTCGGAAAATGAATAACTCTGAGAATCTTACCGGTCAAAATTATTAAATCAATTTTCACATTTCTCATCGGGAGCAATTTGTATGGTAGACAAAAATAAAATTGTTTTAGCTTATTCCGGAGGTCTGGATACTTCCATAATACTAAAGTGGTTAGCAAATGAGCATAAGGCTGAGATAATTGCATACGTTGCTGATTTGGGTCAGGGAGAGGATCTTGAAGAAACAAGAACCAGAGCATTAAAAACAGGTGCATCTAAGGTATATATTGAAGACTTAAGAGAGGAATTTGTAAAGGATTTCGTATTTACAGCAATTAAAGGAAATGCTATTTATGAGGGGACTTATCTTCTCGGTACATCGATCGCCAGACCGCTAATTGCTAAAAGACAGATTGAGATAGCAGAAGCAGAAAACGCATTCGCGGTTTCTCACGGGTCGACGGGTAAAGGGAATGATCAGGTCAGGTTCGAATTAACCTATTACGCTCTCAACCCCGATATAAAGGTTATTGCTCCTTGGAGGGAGTGGGATTTTAAATCCAGAAACGATTTAATTTCTTATGCAAAAGAAAATGGAATAGATGTGCCTGTAAGTCAGGAAAAGCCTTACAGCTGCGATAGAAATCTTTTTCATACCAGCTACGAAGGCGGAATTCTGGAAGATCCGTGGGCTGAACCACCTGAAAATATGTTCGAGATGACAGTGTCACCTGAAAGCGCTCCGGATGAACCGGCCTACATTGATATTGAATTCGAACAGGGTATACCCGTTGGTTTGGATGGCAAGAAGGTGTCTCCGGTGGAATTGTTAACTCAATTGAATATTTTGGGTGGCAGAAATGGTGTTGGCAGAGTGGATATGGTCGAAAACAGATTCGTTGGAATTAAGTCCAGGGGTGTTTATGAAACACCCGGCGGCACCATACTTCAATCTGCCCATCGTGCTATAGAATCAATAACAATGGATAGGGAAGAAATGCATTTCAGAGATTCTTTAATCCCAAAATTTTCTGAGCTTATATATAACGGTTTCTGGTATGCTCCGGAGATGAACATGCTGATGGCCGCAATAGATCAGTCCCAGAGAAATGTATCTGGAACGGTGAAGATTAAGATTTATAAGGGCAATGTCATTGTCGTAGGGAGAAAGTCCCAGAGCTCGCTTTACCAAAAAGATCTTGCAACCTTTGAAGAAGACTCTGTATATAATCAGTCGGATGCAACCGGTTTCATAAAATTAAACGCACTAAGACTAGCTGTAGGGAAAAAATTACATAAGAACTAGCTTTGATTCCCTCCTGTGTAAAATTTAGTTGATGAAAACTGAAGATTTTGATTATTACCTTCCACAGGATTTAATCGCATATGAACCTGTAAGAAAAAGGGATAGTTCCAATCTTATGATCTTAAGGAAAAAAGATCGTGCGATCGATCACAGGAAATTTTATGATATAAAGGAATATCTAAAGGATGGGGACTTGTTGATTTTGAATAATACCAAGGTTATTCCGTCGAGAATTGAGGGCAGAGCAATTGATGGGAAGTTATACGAATTGCTCCTTACAGAGAAAACAGAGAAAAGCGATCAGAACATCTGGAAATGTTTAGTTAAAAACCCTAGAGACGGACTGATTATTAAATTTAAAAACGGTGTATGTGGGAAGCTTGAGAGAACTGATAAAACCCAATGGGCAATCAATTTTAATCAAAGAGTTGACGGTTACTTGGATGACCATGGCATGATGCCCCTGCCCCCTTATATTCAAAGAGCTCCCAGAACCGGGGATAGAGAAACTTATCAGACTGTTTATGCAAAGATTAAGGGGGCTGTTGCTGCACCTACAGCCGGACTTCACTTCACACAGGAGCTATTAGACGGTATTTCTGATATGGGAGTGGAGATTAGCTTTATCACCCTTCACGTGGGTATCGGAACATTCAGGCCTGTTAAATCTGAATTTATTAGGGAGCACACCATGTCCCCCGAGTTTAGTAATATTGACGAACAGACAGCAAAACGTGTAAATAACGCAAGGGATAAGGGTAGGAGAATAATTGCCGTTGGTACAACTGTTGTCCGGGCACTGGAATCCAGTTTAGACGAAAAAGGTAATTTAGTACCCTATAGCGGTCTTACTAATATTTATATTTATCCGGGTTTTAATTTCCGGATAGTTGATTCCATGGTAACTAATTTCCATCTGCCTCGCTCAACTCTATTGATGCTTGTTTCTGCGTTTACAGGAAAGGAGGTTATATTAAGGGCATACGCGGAAGCAGTAAAAAGAAGGTATAGAATGCTGAGTTACGGGGACGCTATGTTTATAACTTAGGATTCTATGCCAGTTTCTTTCATTTTTCTTAATCGAGATGTCAGAACCTCATAACTAAGATAGAATTTTAGAATATTTTGTGTGTATTATTTTTTCATTAATTTAGGATAAAAGATATTAAAAATACTTATTGTATTTTATTACTTTTAGAAAATCTAACATAATTGATTTCTAAGTTGAAAGATGAGAGTTGAAATTGAAAAAATTGCTTTTGGGGGTTATGGGATAGGTAGGGTAGATGGCAAGATTGTATTTGTGGACAGGGTGATCCCGGGTGAGCTGGCAGAGATAGAAA
>JAZGCJ010000097.1:0-3051 GCA_036476895.1 Thermodesulfobacteriota bacterium | reverse complement strand
TAGTACTGTCTTTGCGAGCGGTAGCGAAGCAATCTAACACATAGTGTTATTCCCAACATTGTGGGAAATCTCAAGAGATCGCTTCAGATCCCTTCGCGATGACAGTTCATTAAACATTCGCAATGTCTGAAACCCTGATTATTGCATATGTTTCGAAATCATTTTATTAAATAAGCATATTATTAATGCCTAAAATGCCTGAACCCTGTAAATACCATAGCCATATTATGTTCATTAGCGGCTTCTATAATATCTTTATCCCTTATAGAGCCACCTGGTTGAACTATTGCTGTGATTCCCGCTTCTGCAGCCTCGTCGATTCCATCTCGGAAGGGAAAAAATGCATCAGAAGCTAGAACGGAACCCTTAGTTGGTATTTGAGCTTTCATAGTTGCTAATTTAACGGAATCTACTCTACTCATTTGACCTGCACCTATTCCTACAGTCTGATCCTTTTTGGCAAATACTATGGCATTGGATTTTACGTGTTTACATACTTTCCAGGCAAACTTCATTGCCTCAAGTTCTTCATCCGTTGGTTTTCTATCGGTTTCTATAACTAAATCATTAAAATCATTCTCAGTACCTAGATCGCGGTCCTGTATTAAAGCGCCTCCTACAATCTTTTTAAAGTCGAACCCGCTTCTTTTATAATTTTCCAGATTTACGGTTTTGAGTACTCTTAGGTTTTTCTTGGTAGAGAGTAAATATTGAGCCTTTTCTGAAAAACCGGGGGCTATTATAACCTCTAGAAACATATTTGCGAGTTCCGATGCAGTTGATTCATCCACTTCTGTGTTGAATGCCACAATACCACCGAAAGCACTAATTGGATCGCATTCTTTGGCCTTTAGGAATGCCTGTACAAGATATTCATCCGTTGCAACACCACATGGGTTATTATGTTTAACCACTACACACGCAGTTTCGGAAAATTCTTTTATAAGTTCAAATGCAGCATCAGTATCATAAATATTATTGAGTGAGAGTTCTTTTCCCTGAAGTTGGATAGAATTTGCAACAGAAGGTTCGGGGAATTCGGATTCAACATAAAAAGAGCCGTCCTGGTGGGGATTTTCTCCATATCTAAGATTCATTTTCTTCTCTAAGTGCAGAGTGTAAGTACTTGGTAGTTTGTTGATAGAACCATCATTATTTATACCTCCTAAGTAATTAGAAATAGCAGCATCATATCTTGCAACGTAAGCGAATGCCTTTTTCGCCAGTTTTAATCTTGTTTCATCATATACAGCGCCTTTATTTTTTTTAAGCTCTTTAATCAGAGGGTTATAATCGGCAGGATCAGTTACAATTGTTACATATTTGTAATTTTTAGCTGCAGCCCTTAGCATAGTAGGTCCGCCTATATCAATATTTTCTATGGCTTCTTCTAAGCTTGTTCCCTCTTTTTTGACCACTTCTTCAAACGGATATAGATTAACCACTACCATATCAATTGGTTTGATTTTGTTTTTTTTCATGTCTTCAAGATGATCATCGTTCTCACGGATTCCAAGAATTCCACCATGTACTCTGGGATGTAATGTTTTTACCCTGCCGTTCATTATTTCGGGTGATTCTGTATATTCTGAAATTTCTGTTACCTTAACCCCGCCGTCCCTAAGTTTTTTTGCCGTACCACCAGTGGAAAGGATTTCTATATCCAATTTTTTGAGCTCGTTTGCAAAATTAGCAATGCCTTCTTTGTTTGACAGGCTAATAATTGCTCTTTCAACCTTCTTCATCGTTAGACT
This sequence comes from Thermodesulfobacteriota bacterium, assembly GCA_036476895.1. Classification (GTDB taxonomy): domain Bacteria; phylum Desulfobacterota_D; class UBA1144; order Nemesobacterales; family JAZGCJ01; genus JAZGCJ01. The sequence continues at coordinate 1,297 of JAZGCJ010000097.1, read as the reverse complement.
CCTCATTAACATTCAAAGCTTAAAATTTTTAAATGGCCAATTCAGAATGATATTGGAATTTTGCTTAATTAGAGTTGCAAAGACAACAAAGAGTTATAAAGTTTTTCAATATACTTTAATGTTAGTAATAGGTCAAATTATTAGGTATTTTGAGATATCTTAATTCTCCCGTATAATCAATTAACCAGTTTGAAATGATGTAATTACTTTTTCGAGGAAATTAACAAAACAGCGAGGGAATTGATGAGAGATAATAAGGCTTTAAACTTTAAGGTTGGTTTATTTATAATCTTTTCAATAATAGTATTTATTTTTGTTATTTTTTTTCTCAGTGGTGAAAAATCGTTTTTTGAAAAGAGTTATTCACTAAAGACCAATTTCAACAATACAGCAGGTCTTATATCTGGTGTAGCAGTCAAACTGTCAGGTGTACGTATTGGAGTAGTGAAAACTATTCATTTTTCATCCAACCCATTAGATAAGAATATTTTTGTTACAATGGAAATTCATAAAGAAGGCATGCGTCGAATTGGTCCTGATGCACATGCCACAATCAGAAGTTCCGGGTTATTGGGGGATAAATATGTAGAAATTGTTCCAGGTAAGGAACCACCCCCGTCCAGTGTGCCGGAAAGCCTCACTATAGAGAGCTTTACACCGCCTGAGCTGACTGATTTGATAGGGCAGTCTGGTGAATTTCTTGACAATATAATTAGCATATCAAAGAGTCTCAAGAGTCTGGTAACGGGTTTTGTTAAAAAAGACAATATCGAAAATATCGATAAGACACTAGAAGCTATAAGGGAAACTGCTGAAGCAGTTGAAAATAGTATGTTGGCAATACAGAACGGTGAGGGCATTCTTCATACAATGATATATGGTGAAAGGGATGCTTCTGGAAAACAGGTAGATAAGAACAGTTTAATTAAATTTAACCAGACATTAACTCTTTTTAACAATCTGCTCGAAGAGATTAATCAGGGGAGCGGCACTTTAAATGCCTTGATATACAATAAAGAGATCACAGACAACTTACAAGTGACAATGAATAATATACGATCTGCAAGTGAAGAGTTGAGTGGACAGGAAGGTGTAGTTCCTGAGTTGCAGAAAACCATGAAGAACATAAGGGAAATTTCAGAAATGATCAGTGGTGGGGAGGGGACTCTTGGAGCTTTTTTAGTTGATCCCGGAATCTACGATACAATTAAGGGACTCCTAGGCCAGGCTGACAGAAGCAGGTTTGTTCGTTCAGCTATCAGATACCTGATTGAAGAAGAACAAAAGAGTAATCAAA
>JAZGCJ010000096.1:0-21691 GCA_036476895.1 Thermodesulfobacteriota bacterium | reverse complement strand
TTGGTGTTCCTCCCGATATCTACGCATTTCACCGCTACACCGGGAATTCCGCCAACCTCTCCTGGACTCAAGTTAAGCAGTTTTAGATGCAATTTCAGGGTTAAGCCCTGAGCTTTCACATCTAACTTACAAAACCACCTGCGGACCCTTTACGCCCAGTAATTCCGAGCAACGCTTGCCCCCTCCGTATTACCGCGGCTGCTGGCACGGAGTTAGCCGGGGCTTCCTTCAGAGGTACCGTCAAGTCTGTAAGGTATTAGCTTACAGACCCATCTTCCCTCTTGACAGAGGTTTACAACTCGAAAGCCTTCATCCCTCACGCGGTATCGCTGGGTCAGGCTTTCGCCCATTGCCCAATATTCCCCACTGCTGCCTCCCGTAGGAGTCGGGGCCGTGTCTCAGTCCCCGTGTGGCCGTTCACCCGCTAAGGTCGGCTACCCGTCTTAGGCTTGGTGAGCATTTACCTCACCAACAACCTGATGGGACGTGGACTCATCCCTAAGTGATAGCTAGCAAGCTAGCCACCTTTCACCACTTCATTCGCAAATGGCGTGGTCATATCCGGTATTAGCTTCAGTTTCCCGAAGTTATCCCAGACTTAAGGGTAGATTATCCACGCATTACTCACCCGTCCGCCGCTCTACTCGTGACCGAAGTCACTTTCTCGCTCGACTTGCATGTGTTAGGCATACCGCCAGCGTTCGCTCTGAGCCAGGATCAAACTCTTCAAAATAATCTTAATTAATTTTCTCTGGAATTTCCTGCGCCCGCTTGTCTACTATTCAATTTTCAAAGATCAAAGAATATAAAGAGAAGTATAATATAATTTATTAAAGTTTCTTGTCAAGAATTAAATAAAATAGATTTATTAAAAACTTTGTTAATGATCCATTTATGCATATAAAATAGTATGAAATAAAGAATTTAATAATAAAATATAGTCCTAAAAGTTAAAATCCGCTTTTTTTATGGAGAATATAATGACTAAAGGCATATCTAAAATCTTGTATCACGTCGCTATAGCAGTAAAAAATTTAGAAGAGGTCGAAAAGCTTTACGAAACCGCACTCGGGCTTACAGTCGAACACAGAGAAATAATAGAGGAACAAGGAGTAAAGACATCCATGATGGTACCGGAAAATGGCGGAACAGCAATTGAGTTGTTGGAACCACTTAGTGAAAACTCATCAATCTCCAAATTTCTCGAAAAAAGGGGTGAAGGAATACATCATGTCTGTTTTATAGTTGATGATATCGAGGCAGCTCTTGAAAGACTAAGAAGTGAAGGCATTGATTTGATCGATAACGAACCAAGAATAGGTGCGTATAATGCTAAAGTTGCATTCATTCATCCAAAAGCTATGAACGGTGTATTGATTGAGTTAGCTGAGATGCCTAAATAACCTACCTTGGTATCTCGTAGCATATCCACAATCTTTTCTTTGTTAGCTTGCCCCAGCTTGGTAACAACAGGATAAATCTTCCGTTAACTCTTTTACCTTCAATGTCAAAAATGATTTTACTCTTATTAATGGTTTCTACACAAAAAAACCCTTTATCCCAAATACATGTTTTAAAATTATTACCAAGATCCTGATTTTCGGAATGATAATCTAATAGATAGTTTTTTAAATACTCATCCTTAAGAGATGATTCAATCGCTAATTTCTTGCTATTTTTATTAAAGGGAATATCGTTTGGAAAAAACCAAGATTTTCCCCCAGACTCAAAATCCACTTCTAGGCTGAAGTGTTTTTTCTCGTCTATTTTTTGAATAGCGAAGTTAAGAGTTCCATTCATAAAGAATACGAAGTCCTTTTAATGTCAAAAATTCATCAACTTTCTTAATGGTTTCACTTTCTGAAGAAATCAATGAAGCAAAACCGCCCGTAGCGACAACATAAGGAGACGAATCCATCTCTTTTTGAATCTTTCTTACTATACCATCCACAAGTGAAGAATAACCATAAATAATTCCAGATTGAATGCTTTCTATAGTTGTTTTTCCTATAACATTTTGTGGTTTTATTAGTTCAACCTTTGGTAGTTTTGAAGCCGCGCTGTATAAAGCCTCGGAAGATATCTGAAGCCCCGGAGCAATGCAACCTCCTGTATACTCTCCCCTTTCAGATATACAGTCGAACGTTGTGGCAGTTCCAAAATCCACCACTACTACGCTTTTTTTAAATTCGTTATATGCGGCTACCCCGTTTGCTATCCTGTCCGCTCCGATTTCCTTCGGATTCTTGTACAGAATTGGCATGCTAGTATTAATTCCCGGCTCCACAATTAATGAATCAACACCGATGTGAGTTCTTAGTGCACTTTTTATTACCTCAATCAATGTCGGGACTACACATGAAATTATCGACCCAGTCAGTTTTTTTGTATTTACATCATCCAGATTAATGAGGTTGCAAAAAATAATTCCATATTCATTCGAAGTCTTATTTTTGTCAGTAGCAATTCTCCAAGACCTCACAATCTTCTCATTGTCGAATATACCAAAGAAAATATTTGTATTTCCAATGTCTACAGTTAAAAGCATGGCTTAAAAAATTATAACCTAAATCAAATTCAGATAATTAATCACAGATGAAGATCAAAAAATTAAAAACTTTCCTTCATTCATTATAGTAACATTATCAAAATAAACAGTAGGATTTAGTATTACACCATCCAGGTGGCTTGCGACCCTAATAACACCACCCATACTCTTATTGTCTCCGAAAGCAACGTGAATCGTGCCAATTGCTTTTTCATCTTCTAAAACATTACCAATTACCTTAGCTTTTTCATTTGTTCCGATTCCAAGTTCCGCCAGATTAAATGCAAGCTTACCAAAAGGTTCCATTAACGAAAATAATCTCTGTGCCTGCGAGCCTCCGGTAATCTTGGTTGCAAATCCCTGGTCAACTTCGATTATTATCTTCTGATTTCCTAATAAGCCTATTCCGGCCATTGAACCATCAATCACCACTTTACCGGTGGAGGTCCCTTCCAGTGGTGCAACATATGCTTCTCCGGCAGGTAAATTGCTAAAATCCCCCGGAGAATGATTTAAACCCGTATCCGGATGTCCTTTCCTTCCATCGGTTAACATTGTTATATCTGTCCCATTATCGGAAGTAATACGAATCTTCGACGAACGGGTAATCAGATCTGCAAGTATGCTGCTTTTTTTTGCTATTTCCATGTAGTCAGCGTTCAATGTCCTTATCATAGTGTCCTCTGTAATACCGGGCAATGTGGCAATCCTTGCACCTAACTTACTCGCATTACGCCTGGAGTCGGTATGGCTTAAAGATTTTGATGTTGGAATCAAAACCACATCAAAGATTTTCATAAACTCAGCAACTTCTTTAGGTGGTTCTTGTCCGTTTGAATTCCTTGGGACAATTTCTGAATATATTGCATCTTTTGCATATTGCTTAGATACTTCCCAAAGAGAATATCCTATCTCTCTAAGTGGTTCATCACTTATTATTAATACTGTCTCATCGGACTTTACTCCCATGCAGTCCCTGATTGCAATTGTAGAAGCTGTTAGCTGACTGTCCACCGTGTTAACTCTCCAATTAATTAGCTCTAAAATGATTAATTCTATTATAACAACAACGCCGATTTAACATAACAATACTAATAGGATATCCTACTCGTATAACCTTATACAAGAGAGTTCAGGAGAATCATCATTGCAAAAAGTCGGGATTGTACTTCCATATTGGAACAACATAACAAAAGACGAAATTATAAATATAGCTAAAAGAACCGAAGAATTTGGTTACAGTTCAATCTGGGTTCCGGAAATGTGGGGAAGGGATCCGATTACACTCCTCAGTATTCTAGCCTTAAACACAAGAAAAATAGAAATCGGTAGTGGAATTATCTCGGTTTATAGCAGAACTCCTGCGGCAATAGCTCAAACAGTTGCAACCCTTGACGAAATAAGCGAGGGGAGAATGAACCTAGGCCTGGGAACAAGCGGTCGTATAGTTATAGAAGACTGGCATGGCATAAGATTCGACAGCCCTCTCCGCAGGACAAAAGAGTATATAGACATAATCAGAATGATTTTGAAAGGGGAAAAAGTTAACTACAACGGAGAAATATTTAAGCTAAAAAATTTTAGCATTCAATTTAAAACTCTGAGAAATAACATACCTATATATTTAGCGGCAATTGGTCCGAAAAATATACGTCTGACCGGTGAATTGGCAGACGGGTGGATTCCCTTCTTAATCCCCAAGAATCATTTAAAGTTATATAAAACTGACCTAAAAAATGGAGCAGAACTTTCCAACAGGGATTACAAAGATATTATAACTTCACCATACATACCATGCCTTGCATCAGAGAATCAGGATTTATCTAAAAAAATAATTAAGGAGCATATCGCACACTATATCGGCACTATGGGAACTTATTATTATAACGTGATCTGTAGATCTGGTTTTAGTAATGAAGCGGATTTAATAGTCGATGCGGTGAAAAATAGAAATAAAAATAAATCACCTGAATATGTCAGCGAAGAAATGCTCCGTTCACTGTCAATCTGTGGCACTAAAACACAGGCTAAAATAATGCTGGAAGAGTTTTGCAAATCGGGTGCAGATATGCCGGTTCTAATGTTTCCTCCCAAGAGCCCAAGGGAAATAGTTTATGAAACTATTGAAAATATGGCACCAGCCAATTCATAATATTGGTAATCAGTCTTAGATCATAAAGTTTTTCAGTAATTCATCTGAGTCATTTTGTTTTAGCTTCTTTAATGCCCTTCTTTCAATTTGTCTAATCCTTTCCCTGGTTAAACTGTACAGATTACCAATTTCGTCCAGTGTATAGGTGTTGTCGTAACCCAATCCGAAGCGCATTCTAAGGATTTCTTTTTCCCTATCGGATAAAAAACACAGAGCATCTTCAATACTTTTATTTAACGCAACTTCAATTAAAAGATTATCGGTTAAAGGTCTATTATCCGAAATAAAATCTATATTGTTTAACCTCTCGTTCTCATTGGATGAATTTGTGGCGTCCAAATATACAATACTGGCCGAAGTAGCATCGATAACTTTTTTTATCTTTTTAATTGAAAGCCCGGTCTGATCGGAGATATCTTCAATCTCCGGTGACTTTCCATTTTTGTTCTTCAAAGAAATTTTGGTCTTATTAATTTTATTTGCTTGCTCGAGTACACGAACCGGGATTCGAATTGTTCTTGTCTGATCAAATAAGGATCGTGAAACACTTTGAATTATCCACCATGAGGCATAAGTGGAAAAGCGATATCCTTTGGTATGATCAAATTTTTCAACGGCTTTCATAAGACCAAGATTGCCTTCTTGTATAAGATCTGCCAGTGGTAAACCCCTGTTCAAATAGTTTTTTGCTATACTAACAACTAATCTTAGATTTGATTTTACAAATTTATTCATGAAAAAATTTTCTTTTTTTTCATATACTTTATTCAACTTGTAAAGTTTATTAATTCTTTCTCTTGTAAATTGATTTTTTCTTTTGAATTGTTTTTTATCAGATTTGTCCTTAATTTCATGTTTACATTTACATTTTTTAACAGAATAAGTGTCAAGAGCAGACTTAATTTTTCTAGCCATATTTCTATAATGCTTAATCTTGATTGAATACTTAATCTCATCTAAATGAGTAAGAAGAGACTCTTCACCAACTTCCCTGAAATAAGTCTGTAACAACCTATAATCATCGTCAGATACAACTCTTTTATCCTTATTACCAATATTCTTTAATTTTAAATTCGCATTATTCGTACCATTTTCAGAGTTGCCATTACCCAGATTTATCTCCGAAGACACTCCCTCTATGTCATCTACATAATCGGTTGAGAACATGTAATCTTGAGAATCCAATAAGTTAACGTCTGCCATCTTTACACCTCCGCCCTTTAATCTATGCAACAATTATGCCATATAACATTTTAGTAATAACCTCCTGTGATAATTGAATAATTTAATTTTCAAAAATACTTAATTCCCAGGAATAAAGATTTTTTTTGACAAATTTCGTCCTAATGGAAAAAGTTTGAATATGTTCCAATATAAATGTTTTAGAAGATAAAATAGGAAAAATAATTATCACATGAATTGACAATAAAAAATTTGAAGTAAATAATTCCTTAAAATTATTTTAATAAATCATGAAGATACTTGTTACAGGCGGTGCTGGGTTCATAGGATCATGGGTTTCGGAAGCATACATAGAAGATGGGAATGAAGTATTAATTATAGATAACCTGTCTACCGGAAACTTAAACAACGTACCCTCATCAGCAGAATTTATTAAGGGAGATATCAGAGATAGGTCTGTACTCAAAGCAGCTTTTTCAGAGTTTAACCCCGATATTATTAATCACCATGCCGCTCAAATCGATGTACGGAAATCGGTTGATGATCCGACCCTTGATGCTGATATTAATATAAAGGGAACTCTTAATCTTCTAGAACTATCTCGCAAATCTGGAATTTCAAAATTTATATTTGCCTCTACAGGGGGTGCCATATACGGCGAACCAGATTTAATCCCAGCAGATGAAGACACTGTACCAATGCCTATATCACCTTACGGAATCTCAAAATTCTCAATTGAGAAATATCTTTCATATTATAATAAAATATATGGGTTAAACTACACTTCTCTCAGGTATTCTAATGTGTATGGCCCCAGACAAAATCCACTTGGTGAAGCGGGTGTAATTGCAATATTTTGTAATAAAATTATAACCGGTGAACCATGTATAGTATACGGTGATGGAGAACAAACCAGAGACTATGTTTATGTTGAAGATGTAAAAAGGGCAAACATCGAGTGTATTTTATCTCCAAATGATAGCTATAATATAGGGACAAGTATAGAAACTTCGGTCAATGGTTTAATCGAATACTTAAGGAAAGCAAGTGGCCGGGATTTTGAAGTAATATATGAACCTGCCCGCGACGGAGAGGTTGAGAGAATAAGTCTTAATAATAACAAAGCAATTAAAGAAATTAACTGGACTCCCAATGTTATGCTGGAAGAGGGAATCAAAAATACATGGATCTGGTTTTATAATAAATAAATCATATAAAACAGTTTGAAAACTTAAATAAATTCTAAATGGAGGGTTTAATGAGCAAAAAAGATGAATCTTTATTTGATGTTAGGATCGTCAATAGGAATATAAAAGACAAACTAATTAAAAATAAGGATTACGTAGAATTTTTGAAAAAATTGCCAGACGTAACTGATAAAGGAACACCACTTGTATTCGATGAAGATGAAGAAACAACGGATAAAAACGAATTGGAAGAAGGCCAAGAAATAGAACAAACCGATACGGAAGAAGGTAATAAAGAATGAAATGGAATTATAAGGTAATCCCAACTGAAAAACTTTACAGCGATAGTTTCAATCATGACATAGCTGTATCCAAGCAGGCTGCTGAACAGAGGAGAGAAAACATAGGAAACAACCTTGAAGCAGTGTTAAACAAGTTAGGCGAAGATGGTTGGGATCTGGTTTCTGCTACAGGTGAATATTGTATTTTTAAGAAAGGTGGTTAATTTGTGAATTATTCCCACTCTATAGTACCAGGAGGCTTGGTAGAAACATCATAGACCACCCTGTTAATGCCATCCACTTCGTTTATTATTCTCACTGAAATCCTCTCTAATAGTTCTGGTGGCAATTTTGCCCAGCTAGCAGTCATACCATCAACGCTCGTAACAGCTCTCAATGCAATCACGTTATCATAGGTTCTCTCATCACCCATCACCCCAACTGTCTTAATAGGTAGAAATACACAGAAAGCTTGCCATATGTCCTGATATATGCCGGCATTGGTAATTTCTTCTATGAATATATGATCAGATTTTCTTAAGATATCCAGCCTCTCTTCATTTACTTCACCTATTATCCTAATGGCCAAACCAGGTCCCGGAAACGGATGACGACCAAGAATTTGATCCGGCAGACCGAGCTCCTTGCCTACAACTCTAACTTCATCCTTAAAAAGCTCTCTTAAAGGCTCAACCAGCTTTAACTTCATTCGCTCAGGTAGTCCACCAACATTGTGATGAGATTTTATGGTTGCAGATGGCCCTTTTACACTAACGCTTTCAATGACATCAGGATACAATGTTCCCTGTGCTAAATATTTAATCCCACCATGTTTTGATGCCTGATCTTCAAATACGTTAATAAATTCTTCTCCTATAATCTTCCTTTTTTGTTCTGGATCGGTAACACCTTTGAGCTTATTTAGAAACCTTTCTGATTCATTAACATGAACCAAGTTGAGACCCATATCTTTAAAAACCTCAGCAACCGTTTCCGCCTCATTGAGTCTTAGAAGACCGGTATCAACAAAAACACAAATCAACCTCTTTCCGATAGACCTTTTAATCAAATATGCTGTAACTGACGAGTCCACACCACCTGATAAGGCGCAGATTACTTTTGATTTATTCACCTGCTTTTTAATGCTAATTACATTCTCATCTATAAATGACTTTGCAGTCCATGTTGGTTTACAGTTTGAGATCTTAAAAACAAAGTTTTCAATGATCTTTTTTCCATTATCCGTATGAACTACCTCTGGGTGAAATTGAGTACCGTATATTTTCCCATCTGTTTTCTTCATCGCAGCAATCGGTGAATTATCACTCCTGGCTATTGACTTAAATCCTTCGGGTAGATCTAAGACTCTGTCACCATGTGACATCCACACTCTGTTTGGGGAATTGATCCCATGGAACAGATCTTCATTATCCTCAATTTCCATTAAGGATGGCCCGAATTCTCTTGATTCTGATTTTTCAACCTTGCCCCCATGTAGAATAGTAATAAGCTGCATTCCATAACATATTCCTAGTATGGGAATATCAATTTTCAGAATCTCTTTATGGGGCATAGGTGCGTTATTATCCCAAACACTTGATGGACCTCCGGATAAAATAATTCCCGACGGAATATCATTCAAAATTTGATCAAATGATATGTTGTAAGGCTTTATCTCAGAGTAAACACCAAGTTCTCTTATACGTCTTGCTATAAGCTGCGTATACTGTGAGCCAAAATCAAGAACTAAAATTCTTTGTCTCATCTTTGAAAAGAGAATTGTGTAATAAGATTCAGAAAAAACTCAGACAATTAAAATAGGATCTATTCCACTCTATAATTCGGTGCTTCTTTTGTAATGATCACATCATGAACATGGCCTTCCCTTTGGCCGGAATCCGTTATCTTGATAAAATTAACATCTTTCCTTAGGGATTCAATCGTTTTACAACCAGTATAGCCCATACCTGCCCTTAACCCACCAACCAACTGGTAGATCATATTACCTATGGAACCTTTGTACGGAACTCTGCCATCTATCCCTTCCGGTACCAATTCTGATTCTATCATTTCATCTAGATCCTGCGCATACCTATCACGGCTTCCTACTTTCATAGCTTCGATTGAGCCCATTCCTCTGTAGACTTTGTATGTTCTTCCCTGATACAAAACTGTCTCTCCGGTTGCTTCGTCAGTTCCTGCGAATAGATTGCCTATCATAACAGAATGTGATCCGGATGCAATCGCCTTGGTCACATCACCTGAATACTTAATCCCTCCATCAGAGATAACAGGTATGTCATAGTTATCACAAATTTTTGCAACTTCCATCACAGCAGAAACCTGAGGAACTCCTATACCCGCTATAACTCTCGTCGTACATATCGATCCTGGACCAACACCAACCTTAATGGCATCAGCCCCTGCATTTATCAGTTCTTCCGCCGCTTCTTTAGTCGCTACGTTGCCAGCAATCAATTCTAAATTTTTAAAATTAGATTTGGTAGAAGATACAGCATCTATCACACGTTTTGAGTGACCATGTGCGGTATCTATAACAATCACATCACAACCTACTTTAATAAGAGAATTAATCCTTTCTTCTCTATCGTTCCCAACCCCAACTGCGGCTCCACATCTTAAGCGACCCAGTTTGTCCTTGCATGCATTAGGATATTTTTCTATTTTCTCAATATCCTTCATTGTAATCAAACCACGAAGTTTAAATTTTTTATCGACCACCGGTAGCTTTTCTATCTTATATTTGTGAAGTAATTCTTTTGCCTGTTCGAGAGTAGTCCCCTCTTTGGCGGTAACCAGCTTATCCTTTGGGGTCATAGTCTGGGAAACCTTGTAATCAAGGTTTCTCTCAAACCTTAAGTCTCTAAAAGTAATTATACCAAGTAGCCGATCATCATTTTCCTCTGTAACCGGTAACCCGGTAATGTTATTCACTATCATAATATCAAGTGCATTTTGAACCGTATGATTAGGTCTTACAGTTAAGGGATTAACTATCATTCCACTTTCATACTTTTTAACCTTTTCAACTTCTGCAGCCTGTGATAAAACACCCATATTCCTGTGAATAATCCCGATACCCCCTTCCTGGGCCATAGCAATAGCTGTCTTAGATTCCGTTACAGTGTCCATAGCTGCACTTACAAGTGGAATATTCAATTTTATTTTTAGAGTCAATTTCGTAGATACATCAACTTCATTAGGTAAAACTTCTGAGTAAGCAGGAACTAACAGAACATCATCAAAAGTTAGATATTCCGTCACCTTATCATTAATCATTATTTTGCCTTCTTAGTCTTTCTTCCACCTGTAGTTTTTTTTGAAGGGGGTGTTGCAGACTTTGCAGTTTTTGTCTGTGGCTTTTTTTGTATTGCTTTTGATACAGGTTTTTTAACTTTCTTTTTCTCTTCTTTAGCTGGAACAGTTGAACTATAAGGCTTGGTTTGTGCCTTTATCATTTCAATTACTTTTTTTCTCATTTCTGGAAGCGTTACACCAAGCTCAATTTCTATTTCCTGATATTTTTCTTCCAAGTTTATGAATACCGGAAGAACTCCAACAAAGGTTTTAGCATCAACCCGTTCAAAACCGAGAGCCTTAAGTAATTTTTTGGGTAATGTTGGAAATGATAATGTGACTATCTCCTGCGTTTCTTGAGGTAAAAGTCCATCTTGGCTGATGCTCACTTTTAGTTTTGTAGATTTCATTATTAGAGAATAAACTCCCGGATAAAAATAATTTTATTTTGCTTGGGCAAAGATAATAATAATTTAAAAAAAATCAACGAAATCAATTGCTTATAATTAAAATTAAGTTAGTTTACTTAAGATCTCGAAAAATAGCAAGAATTAAGAAATAGCATAAGGATATTTAGTATACTTCAGTAAAATACACTACTCATTATAATTTATTGAGTAATCAACAACTTCTAATCTGTACTTTAAACCCAAAATTCGATCATTAGAAGGGAAGATAGAATAGAAAGGGATAGACTCTCCGGGCTTAATATCATAGTTTAACCCGGTTAGCTTATTATAATTATCGTAATTAATATCACCATCCTTTCTTTGCAAACGCAATAAAATATCCTGAATTGTTAAAACCTTTAGCTGATTTTTGGTAAATGTATTTCCAGCATATAGAGTTTGTTCATATAGGATTTGATCAGCAGCACTGTATTCACCCTTAAGTTTTATAAAGTTAAGAGAATCACTCTTCGAATCATTAGTAACTGTACCAGAAACTATATAAAGTAAACCGTTTTTTGTTGTCAGCCATCCGGAAGCATCAACATTTACATAGATATTCTTCTTCTCACTATTACTTGAATAAAAAGGAATTATAGATTGAACAATTTCTCTGCCCTTATTAATTTGCTTCGTAGAAATTATGTCGAGACTCGCCATAATAATAAGGCTCGCAATTACAATGATTATCAATATTGCTATTGAAATAATTGCATAAAAAACCTTACTTAGAATTGAGAACTTCCCTCGGGACCTTATAGGCAAGTTATGCTGTAGGTTGTTGTATGAACCACGTTCAAATGATCTGTTGCTTGCAGTATTTTCATAGTTTGAATCACCGCTCTCAAAAGGATTGGATTGTTCAAAGAATGAACCCCCTAATATTTCACCCTCTTTAACATCAAGCTTTAGAACATCGGGTTGATTCCGTGCATGCCCCTTTTCAAAATCTTCACCCCGCCCCCGTTTATTCTCAACACTATCCTCCTCAGACAAATCTATTTTATCCCAAGTAAACCCTTCACCTGTAGAAACATTAAAAGAATCTAAATTTTCGTCTGTGACTATTGAATCCTGATTTTTCACTTGGCTTTCAAATTCAGCATGACCATCATCAGTTACGTTTTTCGAAAGCTGATTATAGTCAAATGTATCAATCGAATCTTGTGAATCAGTACCATCCTCAATATTGGCACTGAACTCTTTTTCATACATATCCGGTGTTTGTTTTTCATTACCTGTATCTCCATCTGGTGTTTGAATGTCAGCATTTTCTTGTGTAGACATAGGGCTCTCTGACTTATTGACCTGGTCATCGACCGAACTATCGATTTTATTGATGTTTAAGTTGTTACCTATAAGTTTAGTATCCTCACTAGCTTCCGCTCTTGAGACAATAAAAATATGCCCGCATTTGGAACAACGGACCCTACTACCTTCAGGCTTGATTCTCGTTTCATCAACCTGAAATCTTCTTTTACAGTTTTCACACTGAATAATCATAAATATTAGTGAAGTACATAAATTATTAATTATAACTTACATTTATTATTAATATTTATTAAAATTAATATTTGATTGGAACTCAGTCAAGTTATATCAGATATATTAAAGGGAAAATATCATCCGTTGGTATTACCCTACTCAATTTCCATAATAATAAATTCTCTTATACCTCCGGGTGCCCTTACCTGTACCTCATCATCAACTTCTTTTCCAATCAATGCTTTCCCAATCGGTGATGTTATTGAAATTCGTCCATTATCAGGTTCTGTTTCATCCGGACCAATCAACTGATACTTCACAATTTCTCCTGTGTCAATGTCTTCCAAAGTTACAAAAACCCCAAAAACCACTCTGTTTTTATTAGTCAATTTATCAGGGTCTATTATCTCTGCAGCTCCAAGCTTATACTCTAATTCCTGAATTCTCCCTTCCACGAAGGATTGTCTGTCTTTCGCTGTTGCATATTCAGCATTCTCAGATAAATCTCCCAAAGACCTTGCAAATTCAATTGCTTTTATAACTTCCTGCCTGTCAACTGTCTTAAGCCTATGAAGCTCTTTCTTAAGCTTTTGATATCCATTTGGAGTAATTGGGATTCTCCCTTCCGACATGAGATAACCTCCATGTTTTTAAACACTATATGAATTTTTCTAGATTGCTTCTCTCTATATTATTAAAAAAGGTATAAACAATAATTATACAAGATTAATAGTAATCCTTAATAGCTTTTACATCAAAGTCTTCATTCTTTAAATTTCAATAACCCCACCCCCTCACGGTAGCATAGCAACCCGATAATAGTTGTGAAACAAGTAATGCCTTTAGAAAAGGCTGCCCTACTTATTGAATAAGATTGAACCGTCTCATCTTTACCTAATGAATTACTGTCAAGCAAAAGTATTTATTTCACAACTTTATATTATAATTTATAGAATTTCACTAACGGATTATCAGCACTTTATTAATCTTGGCTTACCATCCTCTATAAGAATAACGGAAGGACGGGGGAATATGAATGAACTTGATTGTGAGATATTATATGCACCCACGTTTGGAATGATAAGCCTTTCGCCCAATTCAAATTCTGGAAGATTTTCCCTCCCGATAATATCCGTCTGGAGACAAAGTGGTCCGTACACGATTGTATCTCTTAAATATCCTTTAACCTCTTTTAGGGGTTTAATTTCCTGAAACTTCAAAACCGAGGTGGGCAGACTATTAATTCCTGCATCGATTGTGATACCCCTTATACCATTTGGAAGTTCCTTTATACCAATTATTGTTGTTATAAGATGTACAGCATTTCTTATAATCGCCCTCCCAGGTTCAAGGATAAGGATAGGAGGTTGTTCGTTCAACCCACCAATAATGGGGTCGACTATGGCATCGGCATAAGGGCTCAAAGAATCAACATCTGGGAAACCACCGCCCATATTTATATATTTTATGTTTATTCCATGAGTACATTTTACTTCTCTTACAAAATTCACAATTTTTTCTGCAGCATTTCTGTACAAATTAAAACTTTTGGGCCAAATAAGCTTTATTTGTTTTGCAGGAACGAAATCCCCGGTATCTGCAGGTTCAATAATATAACTTGTTAGGTGAATGTGGACTCCAACAATATTTAGCAATTTTTCTCTAAGACTATTACCCACAATTTTAAGTGCTTCACCGGAATCCAGATTAAAACCAAACCTATCTATAAACTGCGGAATTCCCACTTCAGCGTTTATTCTGATACCTATATCGATTGTTTTTTCATGTTTAGAAGCGATTTCACTAATGAGCTCCAGTTCATTAGTATTATCCACATTTATTAGTGCTCCTTCCTCAATCGCCCTGCTTAGTTCTTCCCTTCTTTTATACGGACCGTTGAATACTATTTTTTTACCGGGCACCCCCATCTTTTTTGCTATGTCATACTCATAACCCGATGCAACTTCAGCCCAAGCTCCTTCTTTATGAACTATCTCAAGTACACTTATTAGGGAGTTTGCTTTATATGCATATGCAACCCTTGTCTTTGGATATCTATTATGGAATTCATTGTGAAAAGCTATTGTGTTATTTCTGACATTTTGAGCGGATATTACAAAAAGCGGGGATCCATATTGCTCTGTCAGCTCGTTTATAGAAATCCCATCGATTTTAGTCATATCTAGATCGTATATTTTAGAACTTATTAACTAAAGCTTTTAACACAATGCCTAAGCAGATTAGCTATTATTAAGTTTCAATAAATACTTCAGACCCGTATCCGCTAGAATTGCAACAATATTCATTTCTCCATCAACAGACCCGGCGAACTTAACAGCAGCGGCTACAACTGTACCACTCGATTCGCCTGCCAGAATACCCTCATTTCTAATAAGTTCCCTTACCATTCTAAAGGATTCTTTATCGTCTATTTGAATTACATCATCTATATAATTGAAATCAACAACCCCGGGTATAAAATTTTTACCTATCCCTTCAACCTCGAAGCTTGAAGCTTCCTTAAGAGTCCCATCTTTTAAATAGGCACTGTATACCGACCCTTTTGGTTCAACTCCTATAATTTTCACATCAGGCTTTTTCTCCTTCAGATACTTACCAATACCAGTGATAGTTCCACCAGTACCCATACCACAAAACACTGCATTTACCTTTCCTCCGGTATCACTCCATATTTCAGGGCCGGTAGTTCTGTAATGGGCCTCGGGGTTTAACTGATTAAAGTACTGGTTTATATAAAATCCGCCCCTTTCTCTCGCAATTTTCTGGGCCACTTTATAACAACTTCTTTCATCTTGAGGAGGCAGCCCTTTTGGTGTAAGCACCACTTCTGCTTCATACAGCTTCAGGGTCTGTATTTTTTCTTTACTGGTGGATTCGGGGAGAGTGAAGATACATCTATATCCCATGATAGCGGCAACCAGGGCAAATGAAACTCCCATATTACCAGATGTCGCTTCTACAATAAGATCCCCGGGTTTGATGTTACCTCTAAGTTCCTCAGCTTCGATTATATGTAATGCTACCCTGTCTTTTATACTTCCACTGGGATTATAAGATTCCAGTTTCCCATATATGCTACATTTCAGACCCTTTGTAATCTTATTTAACTTTACTACAGGCGTGTTCCCTATTAGCTTGAGTAAGCTAGGGGATTTATTCATAGCCTTTCCTTGACTTTTTGAACAATCCATTTAGCCCGTTCCGTGGATTTCTTCTCAAAGAAATTTATTATTTTCTTCCTGTATACACCGCTCTTAGCTTCCGATAATGAATCCCTTAGTTTCTCGAATGCGAACTTGTCTGGTCTAGATATGTTAAGTCTAAGATAGTCCGTAGCTCCAACATTTCCAAGCCCGTCTCCCGGGTAAACAACTACACGGCGCTTAAATAAGGATACGGTCAATTCCTGCGCTGTTATACCTGCCCCAAATAGATCCACCCAGGCTAGCATTCCATATGTATGCCTGCTGAATGCTTTTGCATGTCGCTTTGGATCTGATAGAACATTTCTCAATTCTTCAGGGTTGCCTATACTCATATTAATATCAATTATTAACAACAACGACACAAAGAGATTTAGAATAGTATTTGATTATTTCTAAATAACTAAAACGTCGTGCCTTCGTGGTTTAATATCTTTTTTTTAAACTAAAACTTAGTCACATCGTGGTTTCAACGCTAATACATCTTCTTTAATATATTTATGATTTTCTCATCACCTTTAGCCGGAACTTCCCAATCGACCTGAACCACTTTTACGCCTTGTGCCTCAAGGGCTTCTTTGAAAATATCGAGACCTATATTTATTGTACGCAGTTCCTGGTTAAGTATATCAGATGATTTGCTCTCACTCTTAGATAAGCCCAATGAAAGTAATTCCTGCATATAGGCCAGTTTGCTTTCAGCTACTTTTTCAGTATCTGCTTCAACAATCATAACAAGGTCACTGCCTTTTGCCTCTTTTATTTCAGGTGTAATAAGTCCGGCGTCTTCAAGGGCAAACTTTGCCTTTTCCGTTGCCATTACGGCGACTGCCTGGTTTACACCTTCCATTTCACGAACACTCTTTGATATACGCATCAGTCGGAGTGCATCCTGAAAATTGTTCCTGTTTATCTTGAATTTTGTCTTCAAAACTCTTTACCTTTAAGGATCAGAATCATCATTATCTATTAAAAAAAGATGTAGATTTCAACATCCATTAAATACATATCTATTAATATTGCTCTCATTAAACAATAATGTATTCAATCGGGCACGATCTCGATATTGTCTTACTCACGAAGCAGTAGTTTTGCGCCAGTTTGATGATTTCCATCAGATACTTATCGGGGAGAGAACTATATATCTCGACAACGAGCTTAGAGAAAAGAAATTCTTTACGATCTTTTTCCCCTCTAACATCAACCCGGATATCTTTTATTTCAGTTTTCTCCATTTTAGCAACATACACGAGTGCCAGACAAAAGCATGAAGCCAGGGAGCAGAGAAAAAGCTCGGTTGGCATCATTCCGGTGTCTTCACCGCCAAACTGGGGAGCCTCGTCAATATCCACACGGAACTGACGTGCATTAACTTCAACCTGATAATTTTTCTTCCAGGTGGCTTGAACCAACATTTTTAACCTGCTTATCTTTATTTTAATTAACTGCTCAATGCACTTAAAATTCCATCATAGAATTCAACATGTTTCAGCGCAGCTCTATTCCAGCTACACTTTTGAGCGGTCTTTTTCCCGCCTGCGACAAGTTTAGATCTAAGCCCGGGGCTCTCTAATACCTTTATAATCTGTAAAGACAAAGCCTCGAAATCCATAGGAGCAACGAGTATGGAATTTTCTCCGTTTATTAAATACTCCGTCATAGGTTCAATATCTGATGCTATCACAGGCAGCCCGGCTGCCATTGCTTCATGCACAACAAGTCCCCATCCCTCCTTGACAGAAGGAAAAACAAATACGTCTGCAGCATTATATAGAATTTTCATTGAATCCTCCGGAACACAACCAAGCACCACAACATCATTGTCCAACTCCAATCCGATCTTATTAAGTTCTGAAAAAAACTCTTCACGGTATGCCCTATAATCAAATAGTGTCTCCCCTCCGCCAATCAACCAGACCAGTTTTTCTCCCCTTGTTTTAAAATATGACATTGCTATGTTAAACGCTCTAAGTGTAGTGATACTGTTTTTTCTGGGTTCAATCCCCCCTACACTTAGAATCACCTTGGAATCACCAAGGGAGAAACTCCCTTTTGCCTCTGCCTTTGAATGATCATCTTCCTCCGTATCGAACTTCTCAAAATCAACACCATTATTAATAACGGTAGGACTTAGTGAATACTTTGTACGGAGTTCTCTATCCCAAAACTTACTAACAGTAATCATATAATCAGGTTCCAAAATACTTTTAAGCTGGCACTCTATAAGTGAATTGGACGTAAAATCGTCTATATGATGAACTGTTCTAGCATAGAATTTGATTAAACCCCTTTCACGCAAGTTCAAAAGAGCATTGGCCGATATGCAATCTTCTGCATGGTAAATATCGTAAATATTGGTTAAATTTGACATATATTCTGTATATATTCGAATATAACTTTCTACCTTTTCATCTATACTTTCATACTCTATAGCTGGGCAGGGAATAAGGGTATATGGAATCTCTACATGCCTAAAATACTCGCTGCCGCTAGAAAGAGAATAAATGTGAACATTGTGATTAAGACGCGCTAAGTTTTCAGCCAGGTTTAAGGTATGAACCACACCTCCTCTTGGTTTTGTCGAATATGTGAAAAGTGCAATCTTAAGCGGTTTCATGCAGATCCTTTAACTCAATTCTCGAGATCAAAAACCTGATTCCATAATAAATACCAATAGCCATATCGGCCCCTGATGTATCTCCCATACCAATCACCGTTTTCGAGACTTTAAACACTTGGTCAGCGTTTTCAGTGATAAGACCATAAATTAAATCCAAAATAGCCTTGGGGCCCTCCCCCAATCTCGCATCGTTCAATAAACTCTGACTATATACGGTGGTTTTTTTATTAGCCAGTATACAAATCTCCTCAGAAATCTTTTTAAAAAATTTATCTGCTCGATCTTCTTTCCTGAAAAGTGCAGGTCCTCCTGCATTCAAACTGAGTATTAAGCCCGCCAGAAAGTCATCACATGAGGGAGTCAACCCCGGACCTAGCCCAAGAATTGGTTCGACATTCTTTATTATCATTTCAAGGTCGCCACCGAATAGCCCCCACATAAGTCCATCTATATAGGGTCTTGCCCTCTCTGATACTATCGGCTCCTGGGGTTGAAGAAAGAATTTAAGCGGACCGTACAGCTCCACATTCTCTAAGAGTGGAATGAGCCCTTCCCTGCTGGGAGCAGTGTAAATTACATCCCTGAGAATTCTAAGATTTAAATTTATCTCCTCTATGCTTAACAAACCGGTATTTCCGGTTGATTTCGTAGGATGCCAGGTGGATGCGTTCTCGATATCAATATTAAACTTATTATTATTACAGACTAAACTGTCCTTATTGACCTCTATCTCCATTCCGTTTCTTATTTCAGCCGATTTGAAACTCCAACCCTCAGTCTCCCTGAGAACTATTGATGTTGAGCTTATAAATTCTTTGTTTTTAATTATCTTAATAAGCTGATTATTTCCATTTGACAAATACAGTGCATGATCAAAGACACCATACACCGTTAATTTAGTGCTTGTACTTTTCAGTGTTTTTAGTGCCCTGTATCCTATTACCTCTGCTTTAAGTGAACCGGGGTTTATTTTTTCTTCTGTATTCATTTGGGAAGGTAGTGTTAAAATCAAAATTCTCTATTATGTCTCAAAAAATGATATTGGCACTCGCTGTAAAATACCGTTTTTTCGATAACAGATATATTATTAATTAATCAATCATACTTTTTCCAATGCGGACGTTTTCCACCGGAATATGAACTGTAGAGAATTATTTTTTTACGAATACTCCAGGGAATTTTTAGATAAATTGGCACAAATATATTCCGCCAAAAAAAAGAGGTAGAGCCTTTATCCCTGTAAGGTTTTGCACAATACTCAGGATATTGGAAAATCATCTCATCATCAGCAGCTTCAAGTAAATATTTTTCAGCGTTTTTTCTTAACCATTGTCCAAACGATTTATTCATAGAACTCTCGTTGTTTTATTTATAACTTTCATCCTGAATCTTGAATCATGAATCATGCATCCTGTAACCTGCATCGCGATCATTCATTCTTTTCCAACTTTGCTAATCCAGCCTGAGCCGCCAAAGCAATAGGTTCCATTAATGCTCCTATAGGGGGTGAGTAAACGTTTTCCATCCATGCCAGTTCCTCCAGTGTAACTCCACGCTTTATCACAAATGCAAGAAAGTCTGCTCTTTCTTTAATACCTTCTCCCCCTACCATCTGAGCCCCCATTACACGCTGCGTTTTAGGGTCGGCTATGAGTTTCACACGTATCCTACTCACTCCCGGATAGTACCTTGCCCTTGAGATTCCCTGGGCAAATCCAACCATATGCGGAATTCCCAAGGCCTTATGCAACGTTTCCCCAAGTGAAACTCCCCCGATTTGAATCTTGCCTCCAACCATACCCCAGGGAATATAGACAGGATCATAAGAACGGTCGTCACCGGCCGCGTTTGCACCGGCAACTCGTCCTTGGGAGTAGGCATGACTCCCCGAAAGTCCCTGAATAGGTATTTCCGTAACACCGTGGATGACTTCGGTGCAATCTCCAGATGCAAAAACGCCTTTTACCGAGGTTTGCATGTGATCGTCTACTATAATTCCACCGGTTGCCCCAAGCTCGATCCCGGCCTCACTTGAGAGGTGGTTGTTAGGTTTCTTATTTGCGGCAACAACTACAATATCACAATCTATTTCCCCGTTGTTTGTGACCACGGAACCAACTTTGCCATCTGAACCCTTAAATTCAAGAACCTTGGTTCCGAAGTGAATCTTTGCTCCCAGCTCTTCAAGGGATTCCCTTACGGGATCCATTATATCAGGGTCAGCAAGCTCAGACATGAGCCAGGCCCCTTCGTCTACCAAATGGGTTTCAAGCCCCCTCTGTGCAAGATTCCCGGCCATCTCAATTCCAAGTGGAGTTGCTGATACGACCACTATTTTCTTGATCTGATCAAGAACCTTATCAAACTCCATAGCACGACGTATATTTTTTACATAATGAATCCCATCCTGGTCAATTCCCGGAATATCGGGTTCGTCATATTCAAATCCCGTTGCTATTACAAGCCTGTCCCATCCAAAGATTTCGGAACCTACACTCACCGTATGATTATTAGTATCAATCCCCGTCACCATTGTTTGAAGTCGCAGATCAATACCAATCTCTGCATAGTGTTCAGAAGTTTGGAGAAACAGGTCTTTAAAATCGGGGATTTCTCCTCCATGTACAAATGGGATGCCACAAGGACTGTAGGCTACATCCTCGTACTCCGTAAAAAGAATAACCGAGGCATTTGGGGCCAGTGCTTTTGCCGTCGACGCCGCAGAAATTCCACCGGCACCTCCCCCTATAATTATTATTCGAAGATTATCTTGAGCCATCTAATATCACCTTTGAATTTGAAATTGAAGTTTTTATCATACCTTAAATCTAAAAAGCGGATTAACTCACTCTAATCGGCTTGATAAACTTTTTAAATTTCACTTTACTCTGAGATGCGGCCCTCTCAAAATCCGGAAGCGCCGAACATTCTCCACAGCTTACACAACCTGCTAAGCTATTTTTATAAGCTTCATCATGTCTGGAAAGAATCTTTGCAGCTTCAGTATATACGTACTCCATTACTTCGGGACTAGGGGGTTTTACGTTCTCCATAGGAGTTCCCGCAACGGGTCGAAAAGGAACAATAAACGGGTAAATTCCTATGTCAGCACAAAGAGCTGTACCCTCTATTATAGTTTCAAGTCTTTCCCCAAGACCAACCAATACATAGGTACTTACCTGCCATCTTCCAAAAACATCAACACCTTTTTTCCATGTTTCAATATATTTATTAAGACCTATCCT
>JAZGCJ010000095.1:0-4033 GCA_036476895.1 Thermodesulfobacteriota bacterium | reverse complement strand
GGTATACCAATTACGTTTGTAGGAAATGATGTAACTACAAAAGTATTTTTCAACCAAGATGATATTCAAATAGTAGCATCTCAAGGTTCTGAGCTTAATAAATCGGTGATGAAGATGATGGAGATATGGTTAAATTATCGTTCCAAAACATTTGGCGTTGAAATGAAGAAAACATGTTTACATGATGCTTTAGTCATCGCGGAAGCCATTGAAATGAACTTTACTGAGAAAGCATCCATAGATATAAGAATTGATAGAGATATAATAGGTGGAACTTTCGCAAAATATAATCCAGAATCACCACATCAAATTTCTTGGTCTGTAAATTCTGAAGCTTTTGAAAGGTGGTATATAGAAACTGTGTGTAAAGTGGATTAACCATTAGTAATTTCTGAGATTATCTTCTCAACCCCATGTGAAACATTTAATTTCTCTTTAATAATCGGAGCCACGGTGAACATATCATTTATCATTACTAATCTAAAATAGATGTTTATCTCTAAAACATATAACGAATTTCCCGATTAAATGTTTAACAAAATTATTATTAATAATATTAAGGAAATCTTATTACTCAAGAAATTCAATATTTTTATATATAGAACAAATCAACCTAATATAATAAAAAATAATTCTTATAACACTTTTCACAAAATAGGTTTGGAGTTGAATATATGTTACGAAAACTTGGAGTTGCAGGTCTACAACTAAAGAAAGACCCAGACGATCCTTCAGTCACTTTTGATAACTTTGAGAGAACTGTTAAGAACACGAAGGCGCAGTTTCCTTGGGTTGATTTGATATTCACGGGAGAGTTGTTGCTTCAACCTTATGGTAAGAAGAACTGGAAAGATATGGCAATCAATATTCCCGGTGAACTAACAGAGAGACTCTCTAATCTTGCTAAGGAAGTTGAGTGTTGGCTCGTACCAGGTTCTTTCCTTGAAATTGATGGATCTGATATTTATAATACCGCTATCGCTTTCAATCCGAAAGGAGAGATTGTTGCAAAGTACAGGAAGATATACCCATGGATGCCATTCGAAGACACTACCTATGGTACTGATTTTGTCATTTTTGAAATTCCAGGAATTACCAAGGTGGGCCTTGTTATTTGTTATGACTTATGGTTCCCAGAACTCTTCCGCACACTTACGTGGATGGGCGCAGAAGTAATTCTACAACCCTCAGCAACCTATACACCAGATCGTGATGCAGAGATAGTATTGACTCAGGCTCAAGCTATCATGCATCAGTGTTATGTATTGAACACCAATGTTATCAGCAGAACTGGAGGAGGTAGGTCTCTCTTTACTGATCCGGAAGGAAGAGTGCTCCAAGCAGTGGGTACTCATGAGGTAGTAATGACGGAGGTCATAGATTTAGATAAAGTTGCTTGGATTCGTCAAAATGGGTCTTTTGGTATCTCACCAGTTTGGAAAAGCTTCAGAGACAGCCCCTTAGGCGGACATTTCCCTCAGTATGAGAAGCTTCACGAGGGAGAGATTTTCAAAGACCTAGGGGAGCTTAAATTTAAGAAAAGCATCAGAGAATGGATCTAGAATTTGAAAAGCCTGAAATTAAAAGATGTAGTGTGAACTTATATTAGAGAGAATTATGAACAAGAAATTTAATATAAAGAGAAAGGATGAAACTTGTTTTTTATTCCTTATTCTTTGTGTGCTTTTAGCTTAACTGTAAGATCTCGAGCCCGTTTTGAATACCAGATTAAAAGATCCCCCGCGTCTTCAGGTTTAAAGTATTCTCCTCCGCACAGGGTGGCAGCACGTGCCATTAATTCATCATCAGGGTTTCCTAAGCCAACAATGTAAATAACTACATTAGGATTTGTAGAGAATTTCTTAATCTCGTCAAAAAAAGCGGTCCCGTCGGTTGGAATGCCGTCAGTCAAGAGAATAATCATGGTAGGCTGGTCTGGGCTCATTTTCTGGAATTTATCCAATATTTGATGTGCTGATCGCATGGCAGCACCTAATTGGGTGGCTTGACCATAACTATTTCCTACGCGATCTACAATCATACGAGCTGCTTCCTCAAGAACTCCTTTCTTACCACTTGCAGAATCCATATAGAATGAATTACCAAAGGGGAGCACTTGTGCTTCATCCGCAAAACGAATAACGGATACTTTTTCCCCAAAACCCCTTCCAACTTTTTCACTTAAAAATAAGACTGCCGCAAAAGCAGCGGATATCCTACGTGGTATATTAATCCCATCTTTGAAGTGTTTTAAGAATTCCTGAATTTCCCTTGATTCCATGGCGGCTTTAATTCCTTCTATCGCAGGAGCGATGTTCGTTACAAGTACATCTCTAGCCATCATACTTCTGCTTATGTCGATTACCAATATTGCGTTAAAGGGAATTAATCCCATCGGGCTTAAAGAAAGTGTTGTATTTTCTGTAACTTTTGCAAAGATATCACCAGCCAAATCAGGTACAGTATCAAGAATTGAACAAGCGATATTTACTGCATTCCATCTTAACTTTATGCCTTTAAAAATTACGTAATTTGAAATCCAACCTTTTAGTGAGTCAACATTTTCTCTGCTAGTGCTAACTATTTCCCACATATTCTCGCCCGATATAGGAGAAATTCCAAGTGAAATACTCTGTAAGGGGATAATTGTTCTCTGATTTTTGGAGACTTTAACTTCAAAACTCCCAATACCAGAGGCTTCCAAAACTTCACTATCAATAATTATTACATTATCAGGTGTTTCTTCCATAACCTCTACTTTTGCAGCACCCATAGCGCCAGTCAGCTCATCTTCAAAAGCTAGAACATCCTCTGTTTTGATTGAAAGAGAGTATTGAGTTCGCGGGCTAACTAAAGCGTATCCCATTAGGTTGGGTTGGGATTCAACTTCTAGCATCAATTCAGAAGCTTTTTCTATAGGTGGTTCTGTCGAGTATACAACTATCTGTTCTGCCTGAATATTTGTGTCGTCATAAGTATCAAAACTCATTTTTATTTCATTTGGAACTATACTTGTAGCATCAATACGCGCTGAGCCCATAACTCTTGTGAGAGGATCTTCCCACCCTATTAGCATACCCTGCCCAAGACCTAATTGTTGGAGAACGCTTGCATTTAATTGCACTCTTCCCCCTTCAATATTATTATCTAAAACAGGTTTAAGGATTATTCCGTGTTTTTGATCCTGTAGAATTTTAACATCGATTCTATTTGAGTATGGGTCTACTGGAGCTGAGGGTTCGGGTATCGGTTGCGTTGTTGGGGAAGGTGGAATATCTATCGGAGCAGGTTGGGGTGGTGGTGAGGGCAAAGGAGATAAAGTTGGTTGTGGGGTAGGAACTGATGATGGTGTTGGTGTAACTTGTGGTGTTGGTGTAACTTGTGGTGTTGGTGTAGGTTGTGGTACTGGTTCAGGAATGGTGAAAGGTTTTGGGACAGGTTGAGGAGGTGCAATCGGTTGAGGGATAGGTTGAGGAGGTGGCGCAGTTATTGGCTGAGATGGCTGTATAGCGGGAGGAGGTGAAGGTAATGGAGATAAACCTGAAGGTCCTGTAGGTAGTACAGGTTGAGTTGACGGGACTTTTGGAATCCTCACTTTTGGAGTAAGCGTAGCAGTATCACTGGCTTTACGAATCGTTAATTCCACTCCGGAAAACTGAAGATCTTCAAGGATGTTTTTTGAGAATTGTCCGGCAAAATCTAACATAGTATCTGAAATTTCTACTTGAGCTATCTTTTTCAAATTATGATCAGTGTTTATCACTTCTACTGCTTCTCCATTTTTGACCCCTAATTTGTCTGCATTTGATTGACAAATTATTACTTTATCTGTTACTTCCTTATTTGCATCAACAAATAGTTTAAGGTCGGTCATTTTACTCATTTTCTTCTGGATTGATAAATATCTTATAAATGATTAAGATTAATTTTTTTAATAACAAATATTTATCTTCCTTATTAATAATAACCTAATATCAGTATAAGATATTATTCTAGATTTGATATAACTGAAAATATAAATTTAATTATCTAT
>JAZGCJ010000094.1:0-2028 GCA_036476895.1 Thermodesulfobacteriota bacterium | reverse complement strand
TATTGGGTGAAGGCAGATTAATAAATTTGGCTGCGGCCGAAGGACACCCTTCAAGTGTTATGGACATGAGTTTCGCCAATCAAGCACTTTCGGGAGAGTATATTGTGAAAAATTATAAAAAAATGGATAATATTGTATACAATGTTCCTGAAAAAATAGATAACTCTGTTGCTCAAATGAAACTCCGATCGATCGGAACTAAAATTGATACATTAACAAAAGAACAGGAAATATATCTTAATTCCTGGGAAATAGGCACTTAAAATCTATAATGAAAGAATTCATTGATTCCTTTTTCACATATTTAGTTGTCGAAAAGGGATTATCAAAGAATACAATCGAATCTTACAGAAGGGATATCAAAAATTTTAACAACTTTTTCTTAAATAAAAAAATTGACTCACCAAATGACATTAAATATAACAATATACTAGAATTCATATCATCATTAACCGAAAAAGGATATAAGTCCGCATCCGTTGCTAGAACCATAGTCTCTATAAAGCAGTTTTTTAAATATCTGCTAATTGAAGAGATAATTAAGGACAACCCAATATCCATTGTCAAAACACCTAAAGTTAAAAAATCACTGCCCGTGGTATTAAGCGAAAAAGACGTGGATACGTTATTAAGCCTGCCGGAAGACGGAACTCCGGGAAGAACAAGGGATCTGGCAATGCTTGAATTGCTGTATGCTACCGGAATAAGGGTCTCAGAACTCATAAATCTAAAGTTAAATGACCTGAATTTTGAGATGGGATACATTATTGTCCAGGGAAAAGGTTCAAAAGAGAGAATTGTGCCGATAGGCGAGAAATCAAAACAAAAAATTATGGACTATATATCAAATTCAAGAGACTTTATGATAAAGAATAAGATCTCTTCGTATTTATTCATTACTAAAAGGGGAACCAAGATGTCTCGCCAGGGGTTTTGGAAACTAATCAAGAGAAATGCCTTAAATTGCGGAATAAAAACTAATATAACACCTCATACACTTCGCCATTCATTTGCAACACACTTGTTAAAAAGAGGTGCTGATCTTAGGTCAATACAGTTCATGCTTGGTCATTCCGATATTTCATCAACGCAAATCTATACACACTTGGACAAAGAAGGCCTTAAAGAAGTATTTAAAAAATTTCATCCGCGATCATAGAACTTTATAATATGGATTCAATTAACTTCCAACTAATATTGATCAAAGCTCCGGTCATACTGTTATCCCTCACAGTTCATGAGTATTTCCATGCATATGTGGCTCATAAACTTGGTGACGATACAGCTCTTATTCAGGGCAGATTGACATTAAATCCAATAGTTCATTTAGATATATTTGGAACAATACTGATGTTTGTGGTTGGGTTTGGATGGGCAAAGCCAATACCAATCAACCCCAATAATTTTAAAGAACCGAAAAAAGGAATGTTATTGGTTGCTATTGCAGGTCCACTGTCGAATCTTATAATGGCGATCATAGCAGGAATAGTAATCAGACTTTATCTTCCAAGTTTACTTTTGGCAGGACAAAATACAAGCGACATATTTAATGTTGTAATAATCATCCTTATATATACCATCGTATTCGGAATAGCCCTTGCTGTATTTAACTTAATCCCTATTCCTCCATTAGATGGATCTAGGATAATGTACGGAATACTTCCCGATAAATATATATACGGGTATAGCAAATTTGAACCATACGGGATATTATTCTTATTTGGTATTTTCTTTTTGGGTGGTAGCTATTTTTCATATTTTTTATCTTATCCAATCTCCAAAATCAGCAACTTGATTACGGGCTTTGATTATTTTCAGCTTCTAAGTATTGTATTCCATGTTAGTTAAATACAATATTAACAACATATGACAGATACCTGTTTAGTAAAACTCGATTTATTTGAAGGGCCGTTAGACCTATTGCTTCATCTTATTAAAAAGAACGAAATTAATATATATGATATTCCAATCGCTATAATTTCGAAACAATACTTAGAGTATATTGGTCTAATGAAAGTTTTAAACTTT
>JAZGCJ010000093.1:0-2375 GCA_036476895.1 Thermodesulfobacteriota bacterium | reverse complement strand
GATTTAAATTGATGCAAAAAAAAGCGGTCAAGTCTGCCTTTGACCCTTATTAATGCGGTCTTGTATTTTTCCTATCTGGCGTTTAATTTTTCTGTTATATTTTTTAAGCCTCGAAACTCTTCGTAATATGCTGCTTACTGTGCTGTATGCTTTGATATTAAAGAGTTCCCCTATGTTATTAAGGTTTTCGCCACGTATTTGACGTAATAGATAAACTGCGATATTGCGCGGTTCATTAAAAATCCCGCGTCTTGTTATCAACAATTCATTAAACGATACACCATAATGTTCACACACCGATGAAATTATTAAATCAGATGTCGGAGCCAGACTTTTTGATTCAGGAACCTCACAGCTTTTTTTCTTAAAATAATATTTTTCTTTTATTCCTGTTATGAAACTTTCCGGACCAAAAAATGATGGAAGTTTCTTTAATGAGAACAGCCTTGTAACTTCTTCTGAATCATCTTTTTGCATAAATTCAATGAACGGTTTCAGTCTGCCCTGTTTTTTTGGGGTTATCATGGAAAAAATATAATCTTTGTGTAACCAGTTCCACTTTTTCGCATATGACAGATAACCTTTGTAGCTGCTCCATTCATAATCCGACATATCTTCAACCATACCTGCTTTTACCGGGTTCTTATGTATATATCTCACCAGTTGCAGAAGATGGCTGTCATTACAGACAAGAATCGACTTGTACCTTCCCCTGAAAAGCTGACCATCAAATCCATGTCTCCTGTTATATCTCTGAGTGTACTCGCTGTTCAAATGCCTCATGCATCTTGAAATATTTCCATCGGGTGTTTGGAGCAGAATGTGATAATGATTTGTCATTAAACAGTATGCAGCTACATTTACATTATACATTTCAGATACTTCAATGAGCAGATCAATAAACATTAAATAGTCATGTTTATCTGAAAAAATGGATTCGGACCGTCTCCCACGGTTCATTACATGATACCCTGCTCCAGGATATTCTATTCTAAGGAGTCAACAATAAATAACTTCACATTTTTGTTGGCCGAATCGTGTAATTCCAATTAGGCAAAATATCATGATTTTCCAATTGAAGTTGAGACATTTCCTTATCAGAAATTTTTTGACCATACTTATATCTCTTCCGAACCAAGGTCGCTTTTACTTTTAATCCAGGTCCTTTCTTAGGAGTTGTTTTTGTCTTTCTCAAATATTTAAGTATTGTTTCGTAGCTATTCAGTGGTACCCCTTTCCAGTTATTGCTGATGGCACTAAATAAGCGATGTTCAATCGGGTTCCATTTTGATGCGCCTGGCGGATAGTGACAAACCGTTACGCAGAGACCGAATGGATCACATAGCTTCTTTTGTAACTCATATTTCCATGCTCTTGGGCGATATCCATTACTTCCTCCCGCATCCGCCAGAATGAGAAGCTTTTTGCATCCCTTATATTGTTTAGAGCCGTCCTGCTTCCACCATTTGGCAATCGATTCTACTGCAAAGGCCGGCGTATCATGATCAATGCCCACAAACATTGAACCTCTATTGGCCAGAATGTCATAAACACCATAGCCTATGGCGATTCCTTCAGCATACTGCTTGAAATCGTGATCGCCTACTTCAAAGGCTTTTTTACGCCATGCAGATCCATTGTTTTTGAAATCGCCTACCATCTCTTTCTTCTTGGCATCTACACTAATACTAGCATTGCCCTCATCGGTAAACTGAGTGCGGATACCATTGATGTACTTAAACTGTTTATCTCTTTGCGCTCTTGCTTCGGGCGTCTTTCTTGCACCTAAAGCCTTCTTTTTGTGATTGACTTTCAATGAATAGCCAAGATCTTTCAAAAGTCGGCCAACAGACGTTCGATTAACCTCCTTTATACCCAATGATTTAAGTTCATGAGTTACCTTTTTGGTCGTTTTCCTTGTCCACTTTAAACCGGTCATGGGATCACCAGCCGTTTCGTACTCCATCAATTCTTCTATCAAGGCGATGATTTGCGGCGTTTTTTTTCCAGAAACTTACGACCCCCGCCGACTCGGCGAACCTTATCTGTTTCTATTTCACCACGGCATAATTCCTTACGACCTTTGGCCACCGTATGCATATCCAAACCAAACAGATGCGCTATCTTCTTGTCCCCTCCGTAACCCAGTTTGATGGATTCCAACCCGGCGAATAAACGCCGTTGTTTCTCATCCAGAAGACTAAGAAACAATTCAACCAGCGTTTTTCCTTCTTGAAACACCATCTCTGAACTCATAGATTCAAGCGTAGAATCTTTAATGATTTGATGCTTCTTTCTATCATTATATTGACGATTGCGTTTCCTCATCCTTGATGAACAATAAAGATAACGCCCGGCCACTTTCTGCCTGGAAA
>JAZGCJ010000092.1:0-5305 GCA_036476895.1 Thermodesulfobacteriota bacterium | reverse complement strand
GTCCCTAAATATAAGTATGATTTAATATTAGCAGCTGGTCTATTTGATTATTTAACCGATAAACAGTTTGTATTCCTTCTTAAACATTATTTAGAATTTCTACAAGATAGTGGTGAAATTGTGTTTGGAAATTTCTCACATAATAATGCGGCAAGACCAAGCATGGAGTTAATATTAGATTGGAATATAAACCATAGAACTAAAGAAAAATTAGAATTACTTGCTTATAAATCCGGAGCAAATAGAAAAGACGTATATATTAAGCAAGAAGATGAAGGAGTAAATTTATTTCTGCATATAAAGAAGTGATTATTTACATATGATAAATACTTGAAATGCATTTAATATTTTAAACTTATTACAATTTATAATAAACATTATTTAGTGAATTAAACCTAGGATCTTACTTAGTTTTTACTATTTTTGCCTTTTGAAAAAGAAAGTTTTAATAGTTCAAAATATTATAGTGTATTGGACTGAAACATGAGTTTTTACTGTAATATATATGTGGAAGAAAAAACTGTGTACTCCGGCGATTTTAAGGAAGTTCCGGAGAAATTCAGAATACCGTTGATTGAGGCTTTACAAGAGTGGGCCGACTGCATGGGTAAAAGCGGTTTGAATGAAATGATTTATTCGTTTTTCACGTGGTATGATAAGAGTAATCTTGTCTGTAAAAAGTGTAATTTAATATTCGAAGACCAGAAGAAATGCACTCGCTGTGATGGTGAACTTAAAATAGAGTACTTTTATGAAAGAAATAGTGAATTAGACTTTCTTCTTACTTGTATAGGTATGATAACAAGGGTAGAAATTTGTAGCAAAAGTCAGGGGTTAAACTGATGAAAATTTATGTTAAGGGGCAAGTATTTCCAAAGGTTTGGGATATAGCAAATAGTGTTAAAAAATTGAGGGATTCCAGAAAAACAGTAAATATTGGGGGTGGAACAGTAGGGTTTCCGGTATTTGAGGTTTCTCTGCCTGAACATACTGAGAAAAGAGGTATTTATTTAGTAACTCCTAATGGAGTAAGGTTATATTACAATCCCGGCGATCAATATGAACTGGGCTATCTGATATCGGAATTGGACAAAGATCCGATAGCAAAAAAACATTTCCATACAAATAATTGATTTATATTGATTGTATGGTCTTGGGTAATTTATCTAGTAGAAAATCTTCTTCTGCTTTATATATTGTATGTATTGTATTTTTAAGTTGAAAATATGAACGAACATAATGATCACAGTCATCATATAAAAGTTAGAACACAAAGGAAAGCCTTAATTATTGTTCTCTTTTTAACTGCAAGCTTTATGATAATAGAAGCTGTGGCTGGTTTCTACACGGGGAGTCTTGCCCTGATTTCCGATTCTGCCCACATGTTTACCGATGTTTTTGCTCTTTCAATTGCCCTTTTTGCCCTGTGGTTAGCACAAAAGCCTCCAACATCTAAAAAGACATATGGATTCTATAGAATAGAGATAATCTCCGCATTTTTTAATAGCCTAATACTGTTTGGGATGTCTATCGGAATTATTGTTGAAGCTATAAATAGGATTAAGTCACCTCATGAAATAAAAAGCATGGAAATGATAATAGTTGCTTTTATAGGTCTTATTATCAATATTCTGGGAATCTATATACTGTCAAGACACCAGAGGGAAAATCTAAATATCAAGGGTGCCTTTTATCATACTATAAGTGATGCTTTAGGATCCCTCGGAGTTTTAATTGCCGGTTTTATTATTTTGAAAACAAATTGGTATTATGTCGATTCAATTATAAGCATAATAATATCGGTTCTTATAATAAGGGGTGCATGGAATCTTTTTAGCGAATCGTTTCATATACTGCTTGAAGGTACTCCTAGAGGTATTGATCTTAAAAAGATTGAAGCTGTCATTTGTTCGCATAGAGGGGTATTGGGCGTACATGATTTGCATGCTTGGACTTTAACTCTGGGCTTCGAGGCACTTAGTGCACATCTTGTAGTGGAAGACATCACTTTGAGTGAGGGGTTAATTAAAGAGATTAAGATAAATCTGTTTGAAAGATTTAAGATTAAACATGTTACCCTCCAGGCAGAAACCGAGGTCTGCGAAGAACCGGATATGACTTGCTATGAGTTAGACAATGTATAGAAATCTTGGTTGAGTTGTTACTACAATTGGACGTAACCTAATTAATCTCGCTTAAGATTTCAGATGCTTTTTTTGTGCCTGCACCAAAATCAAATTCGTATCCCAGATCGTTAAGCACACATTCAACTGAAGAAATTATCGTGAGGGTATCCGTTTTATCAATATCTCCAATATGAGAGATTCTGAAGATTTTACCTTTCGCCTGATTCTGACCGCCGGCAACCATAATTCCGAAATTTTCTTTTAGTCCGGAAATTACCTTTGCCGCACCAATATCTTCCGGAGCAACTATCGTGGTGAGTGCTGAGCTGGGGGTATCTTTTACAAAAATTTCAAGACCCATTGCCCCCATGGCTTCCCTTGTTGCAAGTGATAATATTTGATGTCTTTTATGCAGATTTTCTAATCCCTCTTCCTTAAACCTTCTTAACACCTTGGCAAGACCTACTATGAGAGTAACGGCAGGTGTCCAAGGCGTGGTGTTTTTTTCAGCATTACTTAGGTAGCCTTTAAAATCG
Organism: Thermodesulfobacteriota bacterium; assembly: GCA_036476895.1. Lineage (GTDB taxonomy): Bacteria > Desulfobacterota_D > UBA1144 > Nemesobacterales > JAZGCJ01 > JAZGCJ01. The sequence continues at coordinate 2,643 of JAZGCJ010000092.1, read as the reverse complement.
AAATAGAATTTGGGTAAATCCGAATTCTCATAAAACTTCCAAGCCTTTTCGCTCATTGCTGTAAAGGAAAGACCAGGTGGAAGCATAAAGGCTTTCTGAGAACCACCGACCAAAACATCTATTCCAAAATCATCAAATGGCAATGGAAATACTCCAACTCCTGTTATTCCATCAACTATTAAAATTACATCATCCCTATCTTTTATAATTTCACCTATCTCTTTTACCGGATGCATCACACCTGTTGATGTTTCGCTGGCTTGGATAAGTACGGCTTTAATTGAGGGGTCTGAATTTAGAGATTTCTCAACATTTTCCGGATCTACCGCTCTTCCCCATTCAACCTTGATTTCTTCAAACTCAACACCATAAGCCTTGCAAATTTTGCCCCATCTCTCCCCAAACTTTCCTCCGTTGATCACAAGTGCCTTATCACTTCTGGAGAGAGTATTAGAAACGGAAGCCTCCATTGCACCCGTGCCGGATGCTGCGAGAATAAAAACTTCTTGTTCTGTTTGGTAGATATATTTCAAACCGTCACGTACATCGGAGAACATCTTTTCAAATTCAGCTGTTCTATGATGGATGATCGGTCTGGCCATCTCCAGTAAAACATCGTGTGGTACTGGCACAGGGCCAGGTGTGAATATGTACTGTTTCATTTCTGCTCTCCTTAATTCTTGTGTTTATATGAAATATCTCAAAACAGCTCGGAAAGGATTAAAATTCTCAATATTAAATTGTATTTAGGATCTCTATCTCAAAAGTGTATGACTCTACCCAAATATTCAAACAATTCAACCGGTGTTGAATTTGTATTTATAAAAATTATATTTATTCAGAGCAGATATATAAATTAAAGGAAATGATATGATATTGGAGAATAAAGAAAGACTCCAGGATTTAAAGAAGAGATTGGGAATTCTGGGAGAGTTTCTTTGACCTGCCCGGGAAAAAAGCTAGATTGAAGGAGTTAGAGAGTATTATAGCAGACCAGTCTTTTTGGGACAATAAGGAAGAGGCTCAGAAATATTTGAAGGAGCAGGCAAACTTAAAGGAAGTATTGAATGAGCTTGACTTGCTGAATAACGAATTAGAGGATACCGAGATATTATCGGATCTGTCGGAAGAAGAAAATGATGAGGATACAGCGAAGGAAGCAGAATTAAAGATTGATGATATTGGGAAGAAAATAGATACTCTTGAATTTAGGAGAATCCTGGGGGAAAAAGATGATCACAGTAATGCGATTATATCAATCAATGCCGGTGCTGGTGGTACCGAAGCCCAGGACTGGGTTGAAATGCTTCTTAGAATGTATCTGAGATACGCTGAATTAAATAACTATAAGACAAATATTATTGACTACCAGGCAGGGGATGATGCCGGCGTAAAAAGTTGTACCTTTTTGGTAGAGGGTGAATATTCCTACGGCTATCTAAAGGGGGAAAGTGGGGTTCACCGGTTAGTTAGAGTTTCTCCGTTTGATTCAAACAGAAGAAGGCATACATCCTTTGCTTCCGTTTTCGTATCTCCGGAAATCGATGATGATATTGAAATAGATATAGATGAAAAAGATCTTAGGATAGATACCTTTCGTGCAAGCGGTAAGGGCGGACAGCATGTAAACAAGACTGACTCTGCCGTTAGGATAACACACATGCCATCTGGGATTGTTGTAAGCTGTCAAAACGAGAGATCACAGCATCAAAACCGCTACACCGCAATGAAAGTCCTGCGCGCAAGGCTATATGAACTTGAAAAAGAAAAACAGAAGGAAAAAATAGAGGAAATACACTCATCAAAAAAGAAAATCGAATGGGGCAGTCAGATTCGGTCATATATTCTTCACCCATACAGGATGGTAAAAGACCATAGAACAGATCATGAAACGGGAAATGTCGACTCTGTTTTGGACGGGAACTTGGATGAATTTATTAAATCTCTTCTGCTATACTCCTCAAATTAAGATTTTGGGTTTTACCAGTTACAAATTCATAAGCTAAGTTTTATCATTAAATTCATAGCTGGTATATTATCTTCGAGTTTATAATGGATTATTTTGGAGCGTTGAGATGAGATTAGGAATAATCGGAAAAACTAATAGCGATATAGTCTCGCAAGTTGTTGAGGAGATATCTGACTGGCTTGAAAAAAGAGATATAGATGTATTTTTGGAAAATGATCTGGGAAAGAAAATAGGCCATAAAAACTCTGTTGATAAAAAAGAACTTCCGTCATTAATTGATGTTATTTTGGTATTCGGCGGAGATGGCACATTCCTGGGTGTAGCTAAATTGGTGTGCGATTATGGGATACCAATTGTTGGATTTAACCTCGGTGGTCTTGGATTTCTCACAGAGATAACAACTGATGAGATGTACGATATGCTGGAGAGGATAATTAAGGGTGAATATGAAATCGAGAAAAGAAATCTGCTGGAGTCCAGGGTACATAGAAACGGAATTGAAGTTGCTGGCGATCTTGTGGTAAATGAAATAGCTATAAATAAAGGTGCCCTATCAAGGATTCTTGATCTGGCATTATATATTGATGAAAAATATGTTACTACGTTCAAGGCCGATGGAATTATTCTTTCAACTCCAACGGGATCGACTGCTTATTCCCTGTCTGCAGGTGGCC
>JAZGCJ010000091.1:0-2023 GCA_036476895.1 Thermodesulfobacteriota bacterium | reverse complement strand
TATAATACAATTCCTGACCCCGCCCTTAATCAGTATCAAATTATCTTGACTTTGTAAAAATATATTTTAGATAATTTATTTAATTATTAAAATTAATTTGGGGAGACCGATCAATGATACCTGCTGGAGAAACTTTTGATGGAACCTTTCCGTTTAAGCCGAATTTCTTTGAAGTGAATGGATTTCGTATGCATTATGTGGATGAGGGGGAGGGTGATCCGATAATATGTCTGCACGGTGAACCTACTTGGGGTTATCTATACAGAAAATTTATACCCCCTCTTTCAAAGACAAACCGCGTGATAGTGCCTGATCATATGGGGTTTGGCAAGAGCGAGACTCCCCAGGATAAGGTATATCATCTCAGAACTCATGTAGAAAATTTGACAGCACTGATCGATGAGCTCAATCTCCAGGATATTACATTTGTTGTCCAAGACTGGGGGGGACCTATGTGTGCGGCATACACCGTTCGCTATCCGGAAAGGGTTAAGCGTTTTTGTCTAATGAATACCCTGATTGGATACGGACCCCTTTTAGAAAATGCGCCCAAAATTCCTCCATTACACACTTCACCCTGGTTTGCCTGGGTAATCGAAAGTTTAAATGACGGAACGTATTACGATATTCTTGGAAATCTTGGTAGCACGATCCTGAGCATAATGAAAATACTGGGTTTTGAGAACACATCCGTAGTTGACGATACCTGGATCAGGGCTTACTCCGCACCTTTTGAAAACAGGGAGGAGTGCAAGGGGGCAATCGAGTTCCCATTGGATGTGGCCGAGAGGAGAATAAACGATTATATACTGGAGGGAGCGGGTGGAATTGCTGAGCTGCGAAAAAAACCTGCCATGCTTGCTGAAGGTATGCGCGATCATGCAATACCACCTGGAAGGGCAATAGCAGATTTTAAACTACTCTTTCCGGATAGTCCCGTTGTGGAACTGGATAACGTAGGTCATTTTTGCCAGGAAGATGCCCCGGAGACCCTGGTTGCCCTAATTCGTCAATTCATTCAAATGACATAATTAAATGGGCAGCAGCCCTTTTTTGGAGTTACTAACTAAAGTATAGAAATCTTACGTAGTTATAACTTTTTCTTTCTGGTCAATAGTGAAGCCTGGGGAACCAATCAGTACCGCTCGTGGTATTTCATATGTTTTTCCTCAACCGGCATTAATTTTAAGAAAAATCTTTAATTTATCCAAGCACCCATTCCAGCCATGCTGATGCTTGTCTCGACCATCAGTATCGTCAAACTTTTCGTGTTTTAATACAAGCTCTGTACCATTATCCATTGGGTTAAATTCAACAGTTACCATTGTTTCATATCGATCTGGACCTTCCCATCCCCAGGTATAAACAAGTCGCTTATTGGTAACGAGCTCCTTATATTCTCCATAGGTTGTTGATGTTTGACCATCTGGGTCGATGATCATTTCTATTCTGTATTGTCCCCCAACTTTCAGATCAACACTTACGGAACCAACTTTAACCTCACCCGGTGCATGCCATTCTCTGAGTTGTTCAGGTTCTGTCCAGGCCGAATAGACCTTCTTTATGGGGCAATTAAAAAATCGTTTTATCTGTAGTTTGATATCTGATTGGTTCATAGTACTTACTTCTCCCTTGTATGATTTTGGCTTAAATACTCTTCTAGTGAATCAAGCTGATCCTCCCAAAATGTTCTATATAAGGAAATCCATTTATCAGCGCTCAAAAGTGCTTCATGGTTGAAACTCATATAATACTCTCTTCCCTGCTTCCGCCTATTAATCAATCTGGCTTTTTCTAAAACCTTCAAATGTTTTGAAACGGCGGCGAGTGACATCTTAAAAGGTTTAGCAAGCTCAGTCACACGTTTTTCCCCTTTGACAATTTGCCTGAGTATGATTCTTCGGATTTAAAGAATCACCCCTTAGTTTCTTTACCCTACCATGTATGTGTTTAAATGCCTCTTTTTACCTAAAATTGAAATAAGTTATAATGGAGTGTTGTAGTTCCATTAGATAATTATGTT
>JAZGCJ010000090.1:0-7509 GCA_036476895.1 Thermodesulfobacteriota bacterium | reverse complement strand
ATATTTTATTCATTGGAAAATTCTCTTAATTAGTATGGAGATATGGTTTAGTATGATAATACTTACTACGTTGCAGGTTATAGCTAGTACACAAATATGGACTTTTTTTTCGGGAAAAACAAACGTTTGAGAAATAGAATGTGAGTATTAACGGCAGAAATCATTAGAAAAAAGAGGAGGAATAATTTTATGCCGACAAGTCTATAATAAAATTTATAAGTTTGACAAATTGTTTTATTATATAATTAGAAATCGATAAGAATTGGCTTGAGAAACTCTATCGCAAGCTATTAGGAATATTACCTTAATCATACCTTTACGAGGATACTCATTGAATGCCCCATTCCCTGGTCGGATAAAATGACAAGCTATTTAATAGATCTTTAGTTATTACATGCTAATAAGATCAGGCTTTGGGTCAGAAAGTTTCAATCAATGGTGGATGGGTAAAATGTTAATTATTGAAGTGAATTTATATGCTTATTTTTAGTTCGATTTACATGTAATTTGAGGAAACATATAAGTATTGGCAAATTCTAAGTTAGGATTGGTAGGTTTCTGGGCCAGAGCATCTAATAACTCCTCCTCATTAAAAAGAAGCCTATTCTTATCGTCAAACCATGCTGACACAATATGACAGCGTTTTGCAAAACTATCGTACATATAAGGAATCCATTTTTCCCAGCCACCATTGATGTAAATGACAGGCTTATTAGTACATAGTGCATAACCTAGAGTAGTAGAACGTGAACGATAGAACAGAAAGGCATCAGTATAATCCATTACGTCCTCGAAACGTTCATACACAATTTCTACATCATTATCAAATAAATCAATCTTTTGATCGCGCAGTTTACCCTCCGGATGTTTCTTGTAAAGAATCTTGCAACCCGCTTTCTTCAGAATATTGATAATCCTGAGTTCCCAGTCCAGCTGCATAACCTCAGGGAATAAGATGTCCTGACTAAGCCTGTTATCATAGGCAAAGGGACTAGGAACTATCATTATGCGCTCTATCTTTTTAGGAGGTGACTTACCTGACTCTTTTTTCCAAATCTTGTAGAAAATGCTTGTTTCCGCACCTTCAATCTTAACTTGGTTGGCCTTCAGAGGCGGATAATATTCAGTCAGAGAGTTAAGTACCCTGGCAGCATGATCTGTATACGTTATAAATTTATCTAAGGTAGAAAGCACAAGCCAGGAGTAATGATCGCAGGAATAAATTACCGGTTCACCATGGAAAAAACCTGTTACCGATCCTCCATTATTACGGACCGCAACAGATAGCATCCTGGAAAATTGATCACCACCGCTGTCAACTATTAACTCATAAATCTTTTGCGTTGAAATATATTCTTCCAAAACTTTCAAGCATATTAATGTTGCTATGAAAAGTTCGCGCGTAGTATTGCGCATATATGCAAGCTGTGAATCAGTTAGATCAATATTATGATATGAAGCTATATCATATATTTTTCCTGTCAGGTAAATACATAACGAATTAATATCTTCAATGATATTGTTCGAAAGTCTTATATTATGTGCCCTTGGATACCAGTCTGATGTATTCTTCAGTCTTATCCCACCATTCAATCTTTTGGAGATATAATCTCGTTGAAGGTCATTCCTGGCCGCATATGTTCCTATATAAGGAGAGCCGAGTAGGAGATTTTTTACTGATAAATATACTGACCCGTTTAGTGAAATACTATTTTTCATCAATTCTACTTTTGACCATAAGCGGCAAATAATATTACTCTTTGGGATAGATGGAACCGTCAAGAGACGACATGTAGGGAGACCTTTCTCTATTAATCCTCTGTAATTTATGGAGTCTTTAGTATAAATAGGCTTAAACCCTTTTTTCTTTAATTCTTGCAGCACCCTTACAGAGTTTAGTAAATTGTTGTATTCGAGGAATATCTTATAATTTATTAACAGTAAATCACTTAAGTAATTCGTTGCATGTGTAGTAATTAGGTTATTTAATACTTTTTTTATCTCATTCTCTATCTCTATAAAACTCTTATGAGATACAGGCCAGAAGAACCCCTCCTGCCATCTTTTTATTCCATACTTTTTGGCTGCATTAATATCCAATGGAAAGTAGTTTGTAATGCTCATAGATTTCTTAAAAGAAGAGATTTGGATTGTGAGAGTCAGAAGTGGAAGCAGGATTCAAAAAAGTTTTAGTGCTTAATCACCCCATCTATCAAACCAGGTTAATATTGCCGATAAGTTTCATATCGCATTGTCGAGTGCATTTTATACCATGTGTCAAATTAAAATGATCTTCTCTAAACCTTCTATATTTCCCACCATTCCATATATCATAAAGTGATTCTTTCCTGGTATCGCCCAATATGATTTCGTTATTATAATCTTCAACGCACATTGCTGCTTCTCCATTGGATTTGATGGTCATTGATGACCAGGGAAATTGACAGAATTCTATCCAGTGTATTGATTGAGTTTGTACCTTATTATCTTCATACCATTGTTGATCCTGACTTTTGAGATAAATATATACATCCATACTTTCAAATACTTCCTTTAACTTCTGAAAATCCTCTTGTTGCCAAGGCTTATTAAGATTCAGCATGGTTATTACAATAGCAGTTTCCAAGTTACTCTTTTCCTTGCGTTCAAGAAGTTGTAAAATACTATGATAACTACCTGTAAAATTTGAGGCTTTTCCCCTTACTTCTTTATGACGAATATCATCAACACTTTCAATTGAGAACTTTATATAATCTAAGCCGTTTTCAAACATTTCCAAGGTTTGCTCAATATTTATGTTTGTGGGATTGCAACTAAAATATGAAGGAATATTTCTGTTAGATAACATTTTAACCCTTTGCGGCATATTCTTATCTAATAATGGGTCTCCATATCCATGCAGTACTATAACTTTGGGAATAACATAAAGGAAAAAATGATTTTCACTCATATCATTCTTTGAAATATGGTAATTATTCTCAACAAAGTTCTCCCATGCATGCCATTCTTTATCCGAAAAAGCCTTTAATTGATTTATAATTTTTTCATATGTCCCGTCGTCAATGGTTTCAACTTTACGAGTCATCATAGTTGTACGTGGACACATCTCACATCTCATATTACATGCATTAGTTGTTTCAATATTATATATAATGGGTTCTTTGTTTCGAAAGTTTTCAAATCGGTCAAAAATGTATTGTTTGTCAAACTCTTCTCCATTCATTAATCTAGATTTCAAATCAAAGGCTTTCATATAAAATTTAATATCAAACATCTTAGCACCTAAAATTATAAGGTCTGTTACCCTGCTTTTATTTACTCTTCAAAACCATCAAAAAACCCTGTTTGGTTATTCTAACCAGATCTATACAGGTACAGGAGGAAGTCCAAGCCATGCTATTTTATCCTACCAACAAGTCCATCCCCCATCGATATTAATAATTGATCCTGTCATATACTTTGATTTATCTGAACACAGATATTCGATCAAACCGTTTATTTCGTCCCTTTTCATCATCCTTTTCATGGGCACGTGGTCATTGTATTTCGCTTTAAATTCACTGTTCTGATTGTGTTCAACACCACCAGGAGCGATACAGTTTACTCTTATTCTTGGTGCCAGATGAGTTGCAAGATGTCTGGTAAGCTGAATTACAGCCGCCTTTGACAGGGAATAGCCAATGTGTTTCTCCGAACCTTTATAAAGAGACGGTATCGGTGACACCACACCGTAAACAGAAGAAATATTTACGACCCCTTTTGCCTCATCATTTTTTGCAAATTCCCTGCAAACAGAAAATAATGCGACTACATTTACCAATAAATATTTGTTAATACTGTCGAGTGTTACATCAAATAACGTTTCATTTGTTTTATCTGCAATTACGTGGTCATTTAGTGCAAAGCAATTAACTAAATATTCCGCTTTATTTTTAGAAAACCACTCCCTTACAAACTCTTCATTCGTAAGATCATGACCAAATCGTAAGGACAGTTTTTGTATCTCAAATAAATTTTCCATATAGGAGGACACTGCAGAACCTAGTATTCCTTCAGAACCGGTTATTATCATCCTCTCTTTTTTCATGGATTTCCTTTCTAAATATAATAACTTATATTTGTAGGATATGGCTAATTTAAGTATAAGATGCTAAATTCACTATTTTCTATCTACTTATGTTGATAACAATCCTATTAGTCATTGTTTATTCGATGATGATTCTAAAATCATATCCAGTAATTCTCTAATGACCCCGTCGCCTCCTTTTGATTTAGTCGTAATTTTTGCAATCTTCTTTACTTCCTCGTGCGCATTACAGGGCGCGATAGAGTAAACAACATATCTCATTACTTCTATATCATTGATATCATTCCCAACGAAAACTACTTTATCTTTATTTATGCGATTCATCTCCAAATATTTTTCCAAAGCTTCTTTCTTATTGCTTACTCCATATAAACAGAATAGACCTAATTTTTTTGCTCTCTTTCGAACAACAGGGTTCCTCTCTGTTGAAAGTATTATCTGCTTAATCCCCATGTCATTTATTTTAGAAATCGCTAAACCATCTGACCGATTTACCTTGACACTCTCATTTCCAGTCTGGTCGATAATAAGTGTATTATCCGTCATAACACCATCAAAATCGTAAACAATTAATTCAATTTTGTCCGGGTCGATTTTATTGTTTTCCCTAACCATATATTTGCGGTAAAGCCATTCACATAATTCAAGGTCATTATAATCATCAATATCAACTTTTTGCCATGGTTCCATAAGATAGATAGCTATTTTGCCTCCTAAGCGACACATATATTTTTCTAATATTTCAGGTTTAAAAACATAGATAGAACCACTTTCGTAATATATACTATCTAATTCTTGCCGGCGCTGCCTGTTTTTGTAGTCAAAGCTAATGGATTTAAATTCTTCCCCTAATTTTTTCCAAATAAATTCACGAGATTCTGTAACTGATAAAAGGGAATCAGCATTATCATTAATAATTTTATTTATCGCATTATCAATATCATCTTGTAGTCTAAGCGGGGCTGTTGCTTGTAAGAAAACAATATAATTGGGTCTTTCATTTATCTGACTGAGTGTATGTAACAACGCAGACTCAGAAGTAGCAGTATCACCTGAAATCTCTTTTGGTCGAAGAATAGTTCGTGCTCCATATTTTTTTGCAATCTTTAGAATTTCTTCATTATCAGAAGAAACATAGACATCAGATATTAATTTTGATGATTGTGCTTGTTCAATAGTCCATGCTAATAAAGGCTTACCAACAAAACTAATAACATTTTTATTCGGTATACCTTTTGAGCCGCCACGGGCAGGGATTATGGCAACTATTTTTTTCATTTAATTTGATTCCTTTTTAATTTATCTCTCTGTACTTTTTCGATATCTAATATTTCTTCTTTCCTATACATTAATGCTTTCGATATATTTCTAATATCTCGTACAACTCGTCTCATTCCATCTGGCTCCAGAGATGCTGAGTGGTCTGTCCCCTTCCATGTCCTGTCCAGAGTAAGATGTCTTTCAATCCATTTAGCTCCCAGTGTAAATGCAACTACATCAGTAGCAATTCCAAGGTGGTGTCCTGAAAACCCAATTCCTTTTATAATATTGCCAAATTTTGTTTTTAAACGAGAAATTTCATAAAGACAAATATCCTCGAACGGTATAGGGTATCCAGATGTACAACTATATATTACTAAATCTTGATTTCTTTTCTTTTTTTCAAAAAAAGATATAATTTTCTCTTCCTCTTCATATGTAGTCATCCCTAAGGAAATGTGTATTTCTCCCGTATAATTTTCACAAAGATAATCCAATATTTCAAAATTTAAATTACATGCAGAGGGCACTTTGATTAAATCAGGATTTAATGATGTTATTTCTATTGCAGAAGTTAGATCCCAAACAGATGAACTATAAATTACCCCAAAATCTTCACACCAATATTTTAGCTGCTTATGTTCTTCTAAACTGAATTCCAGATATTCTCTATGCTCACCATATGTTGAACCATAAGAGTGAAATGGATTTGGATGAGGCGAATTATATTCTTCTTCTGTTAATAACTCCTTTGAATTCCTTTTCTGGAATTTAACAACATCTACTTTACAGAAAACAGCTGCCATCTTTATCACCTCATGGGCTATTTCCATCTCCCCCTTGTGATTACACCCCACTTCGGCTATGATTTTGGCTGGTTCCATCATTTACTCCTTTATTCCTTGGTTTTTCTTTCTTCGTTTAAATTGTAATAATATGTTTTGCTCAATCTTGAAAATATTTTCTTATAGCCTGTATCACGTATGTTATGTCCTCTTTAATCTGTAATGGTTCAATTGGAAGAGAGAAAATCTCTTTTGTTAGTTGCCCTGTATTAACTAATCGCTCAGAAATCTTTATTCTTTATTAAAAAGCCTTCATCCTACAATCAGAAAGTCAAGAGACACCTATAGAGGTAAAATGTTTATAATATCTCATAGCTGTGTTATGGTCTTGTGCATTATGCCCGTGATGATGGATAGTTGCAGGGCATTGGCGGGAATGTGAAGGTTAAAATCTGTAAGGCTATGGAGGATAATATACGGAATGCCTCCAAGACACCCGATCGTTATGTCTCTCACAAAGGAGTTCCTTCTCTGAAACCGTAATCTTGTTATCATGAATAAATAATATGCAGCACCTGCTATGACTATAAAAAAACCCGTAAATCCCGTATCCGACATAAGCTCCAAATAGTCATTTTGAGTATGATCGTATAATACTCGTCTTCTGAAAGTCTTATATTTCGGGAACGCATATTCATATGTCCCCAGTCCAGTGCCCAAAGTGGGAAAGTCCTTTATAAGGTTGTTGGATGGGATAGTATGGACACAGCTCCGCCCTGTCAGTTACATTGAAATATGTAACGTGGAGCCTCACGGGCACAGCCCCTGCCCTCCGTACGACTTCGGGCGGGCGTGCTACCATCTATTACGCTCTACTGGTGCGACATCCGCCGAAGCAGAACTTCGCCGACTGATTTTTGGTATTCACCCACGGGCTTGGTGCTCTGCGTAGGCTGATAGATAATTTATTTTCATCTCTTAAAGAGATGTGATCTCAACGAGACTTTACGTCTTGTATCGAATTACTCAAAATCTGATTCTGTCATGTTCAGAGATACACAGGGTTCTGAGTAATTAAGGCTTACGTCTTCGAACGAAACAACATTCGGATTGTCTCTTTCAATCATCACTAGTGTTTTTGCTTGATAAATAGGAGTGACTTTAATAGAAAAGATGCTTACGTTCTTAACAGATATGATCAAGGAAATGATTACTATCCACACTCTCCTGAGCATAACATTCACATAATCCTTTAAATGAATCTCTTCTTCCTTGATATCTTTTTTTTGCAACATTAGATAAATTAAAAAGCCCCTATCATGTCTGCATGCCCGCCTAAATTATTTACAAAGCTATTGTTTCATTGGTTGTTAGGGC
>JAZGCJ010000009.1:0-13259 GCA_036476895.1 Thermodesulfobacteriota bacterium | reverse complement strand
ATGGTAGAAATGACGGGGGAGATAAAAAGTCATTCCTCGGTTCTAAAGATAAAGCACTGGTAGCACTGACCGAGCACAAAGATACTTCCTTGGAAAATGAGAAAAACCCTATAGGAGTGGGTCATATTGCGTTTAACGTCAATGATGTAGAGAAGGCGAGCAATCTTCTCAAAGAAAAAGGAGTTACCTTTATAGAAATTAAAACTGACGGGGAAGGAAGAGGTATTGCATATCATTTTCTTGACCCGGATGGAACGGAGTTAGAAATTTACGGTGATCTGGGCAAATCAGTACCCCCCTATTAAAACACTTGCTCGTGATAAAAAGACATAACTAATTGTTATTTAGATAATATTCTCTTTGAATCGATTAAACGAAGAGCAAATAAATATTAAAAATTGCAATCATTTAGAATTTTCAATATTCCTGTTTCAAAGTCTGTTCATTAATAAATTTATCTTGGACAATTGATGCTAAATCAGAATCTAACAAGCGTAATCCTTATCTTCTTTCCCCCACTCATGGTAATAATAGGAAGCTTCATAGGACTTATACGCACCCCCGGTCAAAAGTCTATTAGTATTATCCAGCATTTTACTGCCGGCCTGGTTCTTGCCGCAGTAGCGAAAGAACTGTTGCCGAAAATTAATATTGATGGTTTTCCATTCACTTCAATAATCGGTTTTTCAGCAGGCGTTGCTTTGATGATCGGCGTAAAAGCATTAATTGAAAGTATTGAAGAGAAAAATGGTGTTATTTCAAAGTCATCAAATCCATTAATTGCAGCGGTCGGAGTAGACATGGTAGTTGATGGGCTCCTGCTTGGTACGAGTAGTGCCATCGGAATAAGAGAAACAATCATTATAACAATTGCTTTAACGATTGAAGTCTTTTTTCTTACGCTTTCGACATCTTCGTCAATGTCTAAAAATGGAATACGAATGAATAAAGGAATGCTGATCTCATTAGTTCTGTCAATTTTTCTGCTCGTCGGAATTCTTATAGGAAGATTATTGTCAAGTCAAATGACCGGGAGCCTTCTTACGGGCACATTGGCATTTGCATCCTCAGCACTTCTATACCTTGTAATCGAGGAACTGCTGTTTGAAGCACATAAAAAAAAGGATACCAAACTGGGAACGATAATGTTTTTTATAGGATTTTTTATAATATTCTTGCTTGAGGCCTAATCAGTAATCTAATAATAAAATTACAAGTTTGACTCTATAATGTTATATTCAGATTACTTTCCCAAAAACTACACAGAAGCGAGAGAAAGATTTAGAAAAGAAGCCCTAAGGGTTGGTTGTAAATTATTACAATATCCCATTTCTGCAAAGGGACCTAACGGTGAAGAACTAACGATTGACGTAGCTATTTATGGCAATAATAAAACAGAGTTTTCTCTTGTTGTCTCCTCCGGCCTACACGGGGTCGAAGGGTTGTTTGGAACGGCAATTCAGCTTGCAATATTAAACCAAGTTACAAACCTCAATTACGATAAGGAGAAAAAAAAGATAGTCTTCATTAACTCAATAAACCCATATGGTTATTCATGGATAAGACGTACTAACGAAGATAACATAGATTTGAATCGAAATTTTCTTAATTGGGATGAAAAGTATGAAGGTTCTCCTGAAAATTATAGAAAGTTAGAACATTTTTTAAACCCTAAATCAACCCCTTCCGATTTTGAACCATACAAAATTAAAGCGTTATATTACGTTCTAAGATATGGCTTGAGAACTCTTAAAAATTCGATTGCCGTTGGTCAATACGAATTTCCAAAAGGTCTTTTTTTTGGCGGCCATCAAGAGTCAGAGTCAACCAAAATAATCAAAAATGAGTATCACAAATGGATAAAACCTTCAAAGAACATTACCCATCTGGATTTTCACAGCGGTTTGGGGAAATTCTCTGATTATAAGCTACTCGTCTTGGAAAATAAAAGTTCTGAGCTGTGGGGATGGTATGGAAAACATTTTGGATTCAATAAAATTGATAGTATCAACGATGGTGTTGCCTATCCAGCCAGAGGAATGATGGGAAGTTGGCTTAAGAAAAATTTATATGTTAAAAACTTCAGATATTTAGCACCAGAGTTTGGAACGTTTTCTGAAATAAGAATATTAGAAAATCTCAGAAAGGAAAACCAAGCGCATTTTTTCTCTAAAACTCACGATAGGACTTACAAACAGGCAAAGGAGGGATTGATCGAATGCTTTTGTCCTTCAAGTCCCAGATGGAGGCAGTCAGTAGTAAAAACCGCAATGGTTATAGCATCAAATGCTATTAATGCAGATTATAATACGGACTTAAAAACTTAAGGGCCTAAACTTTTAATCCACAACTATTCCCCTAATACTAATGAAGGTTTGGGCACTCTCTTTAAATCCAATCCAAATGTTTCAACCGTGTGTCTTCGAATATAAGACATAGCCTCATCCACAGAGTCTGTAAAAAGTAGAAGATCAAGATCGGTGGCATCTATCGTACTTTCCCTTACCATACTATCCAGATAATCTTTTAGAGGATTAAAATAATCATTACTCATTAAAATCAAGGGGAAGTTATGGATCTTCTTGGTTTGTATTAAAGTGAGTGCTTCAAAAAACTCATCCATGGTTCCAGCCCCCCCAGGCAACACAATAAATGCGTAAGAATATTTAAACAACATAACCTTACGAACAAAGAAGTATTTAAATGTAACCCAACCGTCCAAATATGGATTAGGCTCCTGCTCTTCTTGTAAAATAATATTACAACCAATCGACTTACCACCCGCTTCTTTTGCCCCTCGGTTAGCAGCCTCCATAATTCCGGGGCCACCACCAGTCATTACAGTTAGGCCTAAACCCGCAAGCCGTCTTCCTACCTCTCTTGCAAGTAGGTAATAGGGATGATCCTCTTCAATCCTGGCCGAACCAAACACAGTTACACATGGACCAACAAAATGCAGTGTTCTAAATCCCTTAATGAATTCAAGCATCACCCTAACTAAGAACCACAGTTCTCTTTTTCTTGAATGAGGACCTTCAATAAACTTCCGTTCCTCTATATTATTGGATTTAAAATTGTTGGCACCAGTCCTTGAATTCAATCTAAACATGTCTATATAGTCACGAAGCATCATATCTCCTCATTCTTTGATATTTTTTTTTCTAATATGAATATAAAAGACTCAAATTCGGAATACGGCTTAATAATTAGAATTGATGTAATATTATATCAAATATCACCAAAGGCACACAGTTTATATTTATATAATTTAACTTGCAATCCACTAAATTCCGTATATAAATTATATTTGGGAGTATATAAAACCGATAATAAACCTAATCGCAAAAATTAAATATATATTCATCTTCTGAAATTATTTTGTTGGACAAATAAAAATTTTGATTTTTTCTCAGACAGTCTTAACCCAAACAAAGAAATTTTGTTGACCATTATTTCAAACTATGGATGTTTCAAATATTAGTCAAAGACTAAATTTCGCAAGACTCCATTATCAAGAGCCGGATTATAACAGGCTTCTATTAAACATCAACAAAAAACTTGAAAAAAGAATTAAAGAGAAATTGATTCTCCTTTATGGGAAGAATAACGTTAAACAATGTTATGACGAAGTCCTCCGAATACTGAGGGCTCATTACTCTTACAAGAAACCCGAATTGATTGAATGGGAAAAATACTTCGATCCCAAGAACCGATTCACCCAAAAAGATATGATCCTTATTACATACGGAGACTTAATAACAGCAAAAGGAAACTCTCCACTAAAAGCCCTCACGAATGTTTTAGAAAATCATTTTGCAATACCAAGTACTGTACACATACTCCCTTTCTTTCCGTATTCATCTGACAAAGGATTTGCAGTAATGGATTACGAAGAAGTTGATCCAGACATTGGAACTTGGGAAGACATTGCTAATTTAAACGGAAGATTTCGCCTTATGTTCGATGCAGTTTTTAACCATGTATCTTCAAAGAGCAGATGGTTCCATCGTTATCTACATCGAAACCCGGATTATAAAGACTTTTTTATCGAGTTCAAAAGTCCAGATGAGATACCCAAAGAAAAACTAAATATGATAATAAGACCTAGAACCTCAGATATTCTATCACCTTTTTACACACAAACGGGGCTGAGATATTTTTGGACCACTTTTAGCAGGGACCAGGTTGATCTAAATTTTAAAAATCCAAAAGTTTTGTTCAAAATGATTGAGATACTGCTTTACTATGTTAGAAGAGGCGCAGATATCCTGAGATTGGATGCAGTAACATATCTATGGCACAAAATCGGCACCACATCAGCAAACCTGGAACAAACTCATACTATTGTAAAATTATTCAGAGACATACTGGATGCGGTTGCTCCATGCGCCGGAATCATAACTGAAACAAACGTTCCCCACCAGGAAAATATAGCATACTTTGGTAACGGGAATGACGAGGCACAAATGGTATACAACTTTGCTTTAGCTCCGTTAGTACTGTACACCTTCTATACCGGAAATTCCTCAAAGCTTACCAATTGGGCACAGAATTTAAATAGGATTTCAGACACTGCAACATATTTTAATTTCTTAGACTCGCACGACGGCGTCAGTGTTCAGGGAGCTAAAGAAATTTTGAGCAAGAGCAATATCAAATTATTGGAAGACAGGGTAAAATCCCATGGTGGTCTTATATCGTATAAGGATAACGGTAATGGCACCGTTAGCCCGTATGAACTAAACATAACATGGTACAGCGCTATAAATAAAGACGGGGCATATGAATCACAAGAGATTAGGTACAAGAGGTTTATTGCTTCAAGATCAATTGCTCTTGTGCTTATGGGTGTTCCCGGTTTATATCTGCATGGCCTGCTGGGAACCAAAAACGATTATGAAGCAGTTTTAGAAACTAAGTTGGCAAGAAACATCAACCGTAAAGTTATTGATAAGGAGATGCTAATTGAGTCAATGCAAGATGAACATTCTAGAACTCACTCCATTTCGCAATACTACAGACCGATGGCTATAATACGTTCTAACCACAGAGCATTTCATCCAAATGCAAAACAGATAGTTCTAAGTGTTTCTCAATCATTGTTCGCCGTGATAAGAATTTCAGTTGACAATGAGGAAACAATTCTCTGCATTACAAACGTTACAGATAAGACCCATCTATTTCAGTTAGATATCAATAATAGAGAACAATATGATTATAAATACTGGCACGAATTATTATCCGGAAGGAGGTTTGCACCCAAAGAGGGCAAACTAAGAATTAATGTAGAACCCTATGAAGTGCTTTGGCTTAAAGCCTCAACTTAAACACTTTAACAACAGAAACGGTTGAATAAATGATATTGGTGTTTAAATAATAATACTAAATAAAAAATTAATTATTATTGTACTTTAGAAAATTCCAAAGAATCTTGAAATGGAAATCTGGTATATTCTTCCTTACCCTCCAGCTGCTCAACAGATTTAGCGCCAAACTGTATCAATCGGTCAATAACCTCCAAAACAACGGTTTCCGGAGTGGATGCTCCGGAACTTAAACCTACAACAATGTCATCCCTGAACATTTCTTTGCTTAAGTTGTCTGCACCTTCAATCAAGTGAGCATCATCCACACCACAAGTTTTTGCTACTTCCACCAGTCTATTTGAGTTAGAACTTTCGGGTGAACCCATTATAAAAATAATATCTGAGTGCTTGGCCAGTTCTTTCACAGCATCTTGCCTGTTTTGAGTTGCATAGCATATATCGAGCTTTGAAGGACTTATAACCTCCGGATAACGTTTCTTAAGTGCGTTAACGATATCCCTGGTATCATCAACACTAAGTGTAGTCTGAGTTACATAAGCAATTTTGCCGGGATCTGGAACAGAAAGTTTTTCCACTTCCTCAACAGTTTCCACAACCACAACCTTGTCAGGAGCTTCCCCACTTGTTCCAATAACTTCTACGTGATTCCTATGACCTATTAAAACTATTGTATATCCTAGGTCTGCGTAATGTTTTACTTCATCATGCACCTTAGTTACCAAGGGACATACGGCATCTACAACCTCTAAACTCATTTTTCCCGCCTCCTGCAAAACGGCAGGACTAACTCCATGTGCACTGAATATCACGCGGGCATCTTTATCTTTGATCTCTTCAAGTTCCTCAACAAAGACCACACCCTTGGCAATTAAAGATTCCACCGCCCTTTTATTGTGGACAATTGCATGACGTACGTATATTGGAGGTCCGTACATATCGAGAGCCTTTTCAACAATTTCTATAGCCCTGTCAACTCCCGCACAAAATCCCCTCGGTTTAGCAACTATAACTCTCATTAAACATACCCGGTAAATTTCAAAGTAATCAAAACTGTAACATAGTGTATTATTTCTCAGAGAATATAATACACAAGAGATTTCCTTTATAGTAGATATAAACAAAAATCCACAATGTATTCAGGAAAAGTATAAGCACTTTTAATTAAACCATGTACAAATACCTAAGCTTGATATTATCCCTCTTTATTTTCTTAGGTATATATTATACAAACAATTCCTATTCCGGAACCTATGCAAAATTCATTGTGATAATTACAGTTGATGGACTCAGGCCAGATGCGATAACCGAAACCGACACACCAAACATTTATTCGTTGTTAAAAAAATCTTCATACACTTTAAAAGCGAATACAATAGAACCTTCCTTAACTCTACCGGCCCATACTTCCTTGGTAACAGGGCTTTCTCCTGAAAACTTTAGAAAGTTACAGATCACCTGGGATAATTCATCAAATTATATAGAAGATGATACAATTTTTAGTCTGTCAGGAATTAAAGGTTTGGACTCGGCGATGTTTGTAGGAAAGGGCAAGTTAGGATACATAGCCAATCCTAAATATATAAATCACTTTTACTACTCAAATACATTCCACACAAGTATCCGCACCATTACCAATTCCTTCCTATCATACTTTCTGAAAAACAAACCAGAACTTACCTTAATCCATTTTCCAGAGCCGGACATTTCAGGTCATAAGTATGGCTGGATGTCTAAGAAGTACCTTATAGCATTAAATAAAGTGGATAAATCCATCAGCCAGATCATAAAAACAATGGAAGATCATAACCTATTAAAGGATATTTTATTCATTATCACTGCAGACCATGGAGGCGTAGATAAAGCACATGAATTAGATGATCCACTTGTAAAAACAATCCCCTGGATTGCATACGGTTCTGGAATCAAAAAAAATCACAAAATTGAAAAGGAAGTTTTCATTTATGATACCGCCCCTACCGTGCTAAAGGCTTTTGATATAAGTACAGACAGCAAAATGGATGGTGAATCCATCACAGAAATTTTCTTAGAATCGCAATCAAACTCTAGCCCAAACTAAGTTTTCTGTTAAAATATTTGCTTAATAAATTTCCAGAACTTCACAATCAAACACCAAAAGGAGATTCATGTGAACAAACATACCAGCAAAGTCATTGAACTAATGAAGATTGGGTTCAATGTTTCCGTAGATGCATCTAAATGTGAAGAAGATATAGATGAAATTCTCGAGATAGCAAAGATGTTGAATACCACGATTGTCCTTAGAAATCCTCCAAAATCGATGCTGAATGAACAATCTTTAAAAAAACTTAAGGGCCACTCACACAAAATAATTATTGAACTTTAACTAACTTTTAACAGAAACTCTTTCGCTATAACCAACAACGAGCTTCTATCAGCACAACACAGCAACCCCGGTATTCCAACTTATTCTTTTTTACAATTATCTGTGACCTATGATTAATAATATGATTGGTGTTAAAAATATTTTTACTAATATTGATAGTATCGTTATTTTAATTTAAGTTCATACGCCAAATACTTCTTGGTTTCTTCAACCACCACCGGCGAGAGTCCGATAAGTCCAATTAGATTCGGAAATGCCATAAGCCCGTTCATTACATCAGCAAAAGTCCACACTATCTCCAGATGTACAACCGCACCAACAAAAACAGCCAGAGTAAAAACTAATCTGTATGGCTTTATAGCCCTTTCGTGGAAAATGTATTGAATAGATTTCTCACCATAGTAACTCCATCCTAATACCGTTGAGTATGCAAAAAATGCCAGACATATTGCAACTATATCAGCACCTATATGGCCCGGGACACCATGTTCAAACGCCAGTGCTGATAATCCGGCACCGGTATCACCACCCGACCATACTCCACTTGATAAAATTACCAAGGCCGTAAACGTACAGACAACTATAGTATCGATGAATGTTTGGGTCATTGAGACCAATGCCTGCCTTACAGGATTAGGTGTTTTTGCCGCAGCCGCAGCTATTGGGGAACTACCCAGTCCGGATTCATTCGAGAATATACCGCGAGCAACCCCCATCCTTACAGTTTGACTTATGGTTGCTCCAAGAAATCCACCCGTTGCAGCTGTAGGGGTAAACGCATGGTAGAAGATTAAATAGAATGCGTTTGGTATATTTCCCCAGAATGCAAAAAGAGTAAAGACAGAGCCTAAAAGATAGAAAATAATCATAAAAGGCACAATTACACTTGTAACCCTGGCAATACTTTTTATTCCGCCTATAATTACAATCCCTGTTGCTATACACATAACTATCCCTGTTATCCAGGTTGATACACCAAAATGAGAGTTAAGCACATCAGCCACTGAATTGGATTGAACCATATTCCCTATTCCAAAAGCTGCAATAGAAGCAAATATTGCGAAAAGTACACCGAGCCACTTAAGACCCAGACCTTCCGAAATGTAATACATCGGTCCTCCATTCATGAAACCGAGCCGATCAACCTTTCTATACTTAATTGCCAATACAGCCTCCGAATATTTGGTGGCCATGCCAACCAGACCAGTTATCCACATCCAGAATATTGCTCCCGGCCCACCAACCGCTATAGCCGTTGCGACACCAGCAATGTTGCCCACCCCAACCGTGGCAGACAGTGCAGTCATCAGAGCCTGGAAGTGCGAAATATCACCTTCGGAATCTCTCTCGTCTTTTCTCCTGATCAATGCTATATATAAAGAAGGAATTAAAGCCCTGAACTGTATTCCCCTGAGTATAAAAGTTAGATATAAACCGGTTCCCAATAGAAGAACTATTAATGGAAAACCCCACACATATCCACTGATAATCGAAAGGATGTTTAATATTTGCAGCTGCAATGTTTATTCCTTGCTATGAGAAATTAGCCTATAACAATATCATATATGTTAATTTGTGGTAAGTTGGAAAACATATCTGCTTATTTATTTAACAAATAATAAGTGACAAAAAAATTTATTATAATATGACTATAGTGATAGTGGATAAAAATTAATTAAACAATAATGAATTATATACAAAGCCCATTCTTTTCAGTCATCATTCCAACATACAACAGGGAACATTTTCTTAAGATTGCTATAGAATCGGTATTAAACCAAATATTTCAAGATTTTGAATTGATAGTAATTGATGATGGTTCGACTGACTGCACAAAAGATCTAATCAAATCTTATGAAGACAGAAGATTAAAGTATATATGTCAGAAAAATCATGGGGTCGCACATGCAAGGAATAAGGGGATAGAAAATTCTGTTGGAAGATTCATAGCATTCCTGGATTCAGACGATAGTTGGGTTCCCGAAAAACTTAGAATAACAAAAGAATGTATTGATAAATTCTCAGAGATAAAAATTTTTCACACCGAAGAAATCTGGTATAGAAGAGGAAAGCTCTTAAATCAGAAGAAAAAGCATAAAAAGCCAAACGGTAACGTGTTCTACAACTCTCTGCCATTGTGTTGTATCGGCATGTCTACCTCTGTAATTAAAAAAGAGATATTTAATAAAATTGGAAAATTTGACGAAAGCCTGCCGGCTTGCGAGGACTATGACTTCTGGTTAAGAGCGACACTTGAATATGAGGTAAAACTCATTCCAAAACGACTTACCATCAAAAATGGTGGAAGATCAGATCAGCTATCTTCACAACACAGTTTGGATAAATTCAGAATAAAGGCATTGGGAAAAATGCTTCAAAGCAATTCATTGAACAACAAACAATATAAGGCTACATATTATGAACTTGTTAGAAAATGCAAGATATTTTCTTTAGGCTCAAAGAAAAGGGGGAAATTTGAGGAAGTTGAAACCTGCAATTCACTAGTCGAAAGATATAGCATTTAAAGGATTATTAACTATTTTTGTATTCCATTTTTTCTCCGGGAAGACCGACACTTCACGTGAGTTCAGTGCAAGCTCCGTCAGTCGTGGCAATCTCAATTTAATTTCCAATCTGATAACCAAGAAACTTCGCACCCCCGTTAATTGTAAATATTTACTTAATCACCTTGATCTTCAGTATCAAGTTCGAGCTGTTTAATTCGTGGCAATGATGAACCTGCAATCCCCTGGAGATCACCATGAAGTCCTACAGTATTCATAACCACCCTTTCAATTTGTTTCTCTCTCTTTGCCCAAATTTTCTGAATTGATCTTTTTTCCGATTCCAAGTCCTGTTTCATATTACTAAAAGAATCGACAATAGCTTCAACCCTATTTCTAAACTCAGCACCGGTCAAGTAATTATAAATCAATTCCATTTTTTCCTCTTTGCCGGCTTGAAAGTTCTTCGATCTATTAGCTTGAACAAGCAACTCTCTTAGTACAAATGCAAGACTTATAGCTGATTTTAAGTCACTTACCCAGATATTATTTATTTGCTTAAAGTTATCCAAACCATCGGGTAGTGTCTCTGAAACCAAAACTGCCAAATCTGCCTTTGCTTCGCTCTGGTCAACCTTTAATTTTGAAATCCAGGAATCGTTCCAAGTCTTAGTTCTTTTTGCTTCCCAAATAATCTTTCCAACAATTTGTCCGTCTCTACTCATTACATTGTGAATAATGTCACCACCTTTTACACCCTTTGGTACGGGTATTATTTCATCAAATGGAAACTCTTTTCTAAGCTGCTCTTCCAATTGTAATTCTAAAACTTCTCCCTGTATCTGTTGTGAGCCTTGTTCGGATTTCCGCTTTAATTCATCAATCTGTTTTTTCATATCCTGGAGTTGCTTATCTTTTTCTGCATCTTTCAGGCGATGTTTTTCATCATATTCATTTATCACTTTTTCTTTAATTTTCTCAGTTTCCTGGTCTATCTTTCTACTTGTTTCAAGTTCCAGTTCCCTTTCCTTATCCTGCAGCTCTCTAGTTTTTTTTCTTAATTCCAACTCTTGCTTTTGTGATTCCTGTAATTTTTTCTCTTTTTCATCCAATTCCTCCTTAAGATCGGACATTTCCACAGATATAGATTCCATGGCTTTCTTTTTTAGCTTTGATTCCATTAATTTCTTTTCTTCTTTTAATTTCTTTTCAAATTCTTCTTCTTTCTCTTCAATAAGCTTATTGTTCGACTGTTTTAGCAACTCAAATTCCTTTTCATACTTCTCCCTATACTCAATTTCTATCTCGTTTGATAATGCCTGACTTATTTCTATGGAATATCCACAGTTTGGACATCTAATGTCTTCTTTTTGCATTATCCCCTCCCGTTAAAAATCTCTAAAATAATTATATTCAAGCCGTTTTGTTATGTAATGTAACAAGATTACACTATTTAAAATTTTAAATTTCTTAAAATTTGATTAAATAATTTTTTATATAATAAAATACGTGTAAACTAAAAAGCCTCGGATAACGGGAGGGTAGTATCCGAGGCTTGGAGGATGGATGGAAGACGATTATTTAGGGTTTCTGCTTATACTAGATGCAAAATCTATGCCGATTGAATAATTTAATGATATAAGGTAGTTATGTTATACATGTTTTATAAATCAATTATAAATGTTTCAATTAACACTGTATGATATGGAACAAGAATTGAATAAAATAGTAATAGAGTTTTTAAATAAGTGTAAATAAAAAAGATGGTGGGAGAATTTGCCCTATTAATATTAAAAAACGATATAAGAAAATTGAATTATGGTATCTCATAAATATCGATGCATATTTATAGAAGTTCCGAAAACCGATTCTAACAGGAGAGACTGAATGTCATTAACACCTTCAAGCATGATCCCGCTTGGTACAATAGCACCCGATTTTAAACTTTGGGATGTTATAAGCGACAATCAAGTAAGTTTAGACGAGTTAAAATCTGAAATTGCAACCGTTGTTATGTTTATTTGCAATCACTGTCCATATGTTAAGCATGTGCAAGGAGGATTAGTAGGACTAACAAATGATTATATTCCGAAAGGGATATCATTTATTGCTATCAATTCGAACGACGTTGAAAAATATCCGGATGATTCACCCGAACAAATGAAAATCATCACTGAGAAACTTGGTTATCCCTTTCCTTACTTGTTCGATGAAACTCAAGAAGTTGCAAGGGCATACGGAGCGGAATGCACCCCTGATTTTTATATATTTGATAATGAAATGAGGTGTGTTTACAGAGGACAGATGGACGAGTCAAGGCCAGGAAACGGAAAGCCGGTTACCGGTAAAGACATAAGAAATGCTCTTGATAATATACTAAACAAGACCCCCGTTCATCATGAACAGTTCCCGAGTATAGGGTGTAATATTAAGTGGAAATAACTTGTCATTGTGTTTAGGAGAACCATATTAACTAACCTTTTGGATTCCTTCTTCCAATACCTGTTGTCTTTATATAGTCTTCCAATATACTTATACCGACTAGGATAAACGCTATTAATATTGAAAGCAAAATGGATTGCATTAAATAACCAAGACCAATCGTTGCACCAATAGCAGCCAGAATCCAAATAACAGATGCCGTTGTAACACCCCCTGATAATTTCACCTCGTACTAATATTACACCTGCACCCAAGAAGCCAATTCCGGTCACTACCTGACCTAATACCCTAGTTGGATCCGCTGAGGCCTCTTTGAAACTAAAACCAAGTCTAACGAAAATTGTTGTACCTAAACATATCAAAATGCCTGTTCTAAGTCCCGCTGTTTTTCCCTCAGTTCCCTTTCAAATCCTATTATTGCTCCGCAAATAATTGATGTAACCACCTCGAGCATGAACAACTTTGGAAGATCGAAAATTTGTCCATAATTGATCTCATTTAACTACTAACTATCAATATAACAAATTTGGAAGATTAAATTATACCGAAGGGTTTCTTTTATTCATCCGTATAAATAATTGTAGCAAATAAAAAGACTCAAAAACAATTAGGAGGTTCATT
>JAZGCJ010000089.1:0-8118 GCA_036476895.1 Thermodesulfobacteriota bacterium | reverse complement strand
GTCACTTTTGGAGCAATGTTCCATTTTATGTTTTAGGCAATTCAACGGTTTATGCAGAAGAAATCGACCTGAACCTGACAACCCCGGCCATTCGTAAAGTGATTGCTACCATGAAGACTCGGAATTCTAAGGTCATGCATTTTAAGGATAAAGGTCTTATAGGAGAAACTTATGATGGTATGCTTGCCATTCGAGACATGAGTGGTCTCAGCGGAGAAGATATCAGAACTATAAAACGGTTGTTAAGAGCAGAAAACAACGACCGTAAAACACTATACAAGGAACTTGCAGTGGCAAACAAAATTTCATTATCAGAAATCAGCAGGATAAAAACCGTCTTCGCAAAGACCCGTAAGGCAAAAGCTAAACCAGGTTACTGGTTTCAAGATAAAAAAGGGAAATGGACGCAGAAATAAAACAGAATAAATTGTTAACAGAACGGTTTTTCAAAAGTCTGCCACGGCGGATCTGCCTCTGGCACGAGCATAAGATATTTTTAAAGAAGCAAAGACATTAGGAGAGGTGAAACTAAAGGGACTGTGAATTGTGTGGTTTTTGTGTAAAACCAGATCTGAAGATCTATCAACATACAAAAGGTGAAAAAGGGAGGGTTTATTTCTCCCACAAGTGTTTTATTAAGATTAAAATATAATTCCAAATCAAAAGGGACTTTTGAAGAAGATATATTAAATAAGTGCATAACACCTTGATATTAATAAGGAATATGTGGATAGTCCACTTTCCACCAATCAAATTGTCAATATTAATGACTCAAATCCACCCAGATATCTGGCTATTTATATACCGAGGAGTAAATCGTGAAGCCTCATCTCAATAAAGGACTCTTCTCTAACTATTATCTTGAGGAACTCCTTCCGAAGGAGGCAGAATTCGATATACCACTATCTGAGTTAGAAGGGACATTAGAAGGAATTAAGCAAGTATGGGACAAGAAATATCTTTCATCACTAAATGAACCTCAACTCCGAAAACATTTCCTTGATAAAGTGTTTGAAATATTAGGCTGGACAATAGATGTAGAACCCCCGACACCATCCGGTGAATGGTCAAAACATCCTGATTATTCACTGTTTTACACAAGGGAAGACTTGAAGATCGCCCAGAAAACAACCAGGGAAAAATATTTCAAAAAATCTCTTTGTATAGGAGAGGCAAAGCGCTGGGGAAGACCATTAGACAAAAAACTTAAAGAGGAAAAAGATCCCTTTGAAATCCAAAATCCATCCTTACAAATAAGTCGGTATCTTTGGCTCACCGGAGTCAAGTGGGGAATTCTAACTGATGGAAAATATTGGAGGCTATATGAGAGAGAAACATCAAAGAGGCTGGATATTTTCTACGAGATTGATCTAGAAAACCTTATTGAAAATGGCTCTGTCGAAGATTTCAAATATTTCTATCTATTCTTCCGAATGAATGGCTTTCCTCTTTTTTTGGAGAAGGTCTATAAAAGTAGTATTGATTATGCTCAAGAGGTTGGTCAAGAGCTTAAAGAAAATGTCTATCAGGCACTAAAGACTTTAGCAGAGGGATTCCTTAAAACATCAGCGATTGACCTTAAAGAAACTCATCTTAAAGAGATTCATGACATCTCTTTGATACTCCTATACCGAATTCTTTTTATTTTATATGCTGAGCATCGTAATCTTCTTCCGTTAGAGGAAAACCAACTATACACAGACAGCTATAGCTTGGATGCCTTTAAAAAGGAAATAGCCAGAAAATTGGATAAAAATGTAACCATAGCAACCTCAACCTACAGCTATTGGAATAGACTTAAAGAGCTATTTGAAATCATCAATAATGGAAATTCAGAGTTGGGAGTGCCTCCATACAATGGTGGACTTTTTGATCCTGAAAAACACAAATTTCTGGAGGAACATAGAGTAGGTAATTTTTATATTGCAAAAGCAATCGAACTACTTTGTCGTTCTAAGGACAAAGCTTATATTGACTATGGTAGCCTTGAAATTCGTCATCTTGGCTCCATTTACGAAGGGATTCTGGAATATAAACTCAAGATTGCCGAAGAAGATATCGTTCCCATAAAAGAAAAAGGTAAAGACCTCTTTATTCCGGTAGAGAAAGCTAAAAAGAAGATTAAGGCAGAAACAATTGTCAGAAAGGGTAATGTTTATCTTATTACTGACAAAGGTGAGCGTAAGGCAACAGGCTCTTATTATACTCCTGACTATATTGTTAAATACATTGTTGAAAATACCCTTTCCCCTCTTATTGAAGAAAAGAAGAAAAAAGTCGTTAAAAAGGTACAGGAAGTCAAAAATAAGGTAAAGAAAGCAAGAGGTTACAACAGAGAAGTATTCGAAAGAGAACTTAGAAAAGTTGAAGGAAGTCTTCTTGATGAAATCCTTTCTATCAAAGTTCTTGACCCAGCCATGGGAAGTGGTCACTTTCTGGTAGAAGCCACAGATTTTCTTGCTATGGAACTCCTTAAGGTTTTGAGCGGTGAACCCATTGAAGATTTACCAAGGGAAAAGGTAATTAAAGAAACTATAGAGCCATACTATTCAAAGGAATCCGAAGAGGAGGACATAAGGTGGGCAAGACGAGAGGTTGTGGAAAAGTGTATATTTGGAGTAGATCTAAATCCACTGGCCGTAGAGCTGGCAAAGCTTTCCCTTTGGCTCTATACAGTGGCAAGGAACAGACCTCTTAATTTCCTTGATCATCATCTAAGATGTGGAAATTCATTGATTGACGCAAAGATTGATGACCTTTCAACTTTCCCCGAATTAAAAAAGAAGAAGATAAAAAGTAGACATCCTCAATATGGACTCTTTGAAAGCATTTTTAAAGAGAAGGTTAGTCTTCTTCTCGGAGATTTTGAACAGATTGAAAGGCTCCCATCGGATACTGTAGAACAGATAAGAAGAAAAGAAAATCTTTACAGAGATTTCAGGAATAGGGTTACCCGATTTCAAGATGTAGCAGATATCTGGACAAGTATTTATTTTGGTAATGTGTTGAATTTGGCAAATTATCAAACACTACAGAATAAGCTTCGATCACCAGATGAGGAATGGGTAAGTTTAGGTAACGAATCCTGGTTTAAAAGGGCAAAAGAAACTGCCAAAGAAAAGAGATTCTTCCATTGGGAACTAGAGTTCCCTGAGATCTTCTTTGAAGGCCATAAAAGGAAAGAGGATTCAGGGTTTGATGCAGTGGTAGGGAATCCACCATATGGAATTCTCAATAAAGAGATATTCTTCAAAAGCTCTTATACTTTTATTAATCCTAATTGGGACATTTATGTAGCATTCATAGAAAGAGGGCTCGCCTTTGTAAAAGAAGATAAATATATTAGTTATATAGTTCCACTATCATGGGAAACTGGTGTTATGTTCGAGAAAATGCGCACATCCCTTCTTGAATGTACAAGGTTGAAAAAAATAGTTAATTTGCCTTTTGATGTGTTTAAGGATGCATACATTGATACAGGTATATTTGTCTTACAAAAGGGAGAAGATAGACACAACAAAACATTGCTTTACGAGTTTCCCAAGAAGACCAAGATAGAAAACCTAGATATTATTCACTATAAGGAAATAGATCAAATACTTTGGAAAAGTAATAAAATGCAGATACTGGGTGATTCTGACATAATTTTCTTAATATCAAAACTTTCTAATAACTCTTTTAAATTGGGTGATATAACAGATTCAGTAAGGGGTATATTAGCGACGCCAGAATTTACTTCAACTAAGCAACAGGATGGATATTATCAATTTTTTGACGCAGAAATGTACAGGTATGAAATCTTATCACCAGATAAATTTATTTTTTATTCTGACGAATTGCCTGAGAAACCTTCTGATATTAGGTTTTTTAAAGATCCAAGAATTCTTGTAAGAAGGTTAATAAGCAGGCAGGATCGAATTATGGCACACTATGTAGATGATTTTTTTATTAATAAAAAAGATATTTATATATTTAAGGTTAATTTTGATAATTATTCTCCATATTATATTCTTACGTTGATTAATTCTAAATTATTGTCATTTATTTATCTCAACCAGGAAATAATATCTAAAAAGGATGACTTTAGACAATCAACGTTAGATGGTTTGAGAAATCTTTATATTCGCAAAATTAATTTTGTTACACCTATAGAAAAAATAGCTTTAAAGGCTAAGGAAGTAATTGATCTTTATAACTATTCCAAAATTAATAACATTTTAATGTGGATCGAGCGGGAACTATCAGAAAACAGAAATGATACAATTCATAACATTCTTGCGTTCCTTGCAGAACAGATGATTGAGATGAACAAAGCAAAACAAAAGGAGATTAAAGGATTCCTCGAATGGCTGGAGAATCAACTAAAAATTCAATCAGATAGGAAAGGGAATATAGGTATAGAGACCCTTACAGGGAAAACGCAGATCAAAAACTATTTGGGTGCTTATCAGAAAGAGGAAGACAATGTATATTTCAAAGACTTCTGGAATATACTTGAGAAAAACAAAGGCAGAATCCAGGCGAATCTTAAATCCAGACAACTTTTTGAAACTATCAAAGCAGAATATGAGAAGTCCCTTTCCAGGCTTTTACCCCTTAAAGAAAAACTCAGCAAAACCGACTGGCTCATCGACCAAATCGTTTACAAGCTCTATGGTTTAACTGAAGAGGAAATAAAAATTATTGAGTCAAAAATGTAACCTCTTCAAATATAATGAGGAACTAGTACGGATAAACTGAAAAAGCGAAGGATTAATTTTTTCTGTCTTTCTTTAATTGTTTTATTCAAGATGAAAATATAATTCAAAATAAAAGAGTTTTTGTGAAATGTGTAAAAATTAATACATAAGGCTTTGATATTAAAAGAGAATATGAGAAATGAAAAACAATTTACATAATTCATTTGCCGATATGAAAGATGCTATCGCTTATACAAAAGGATTTATGGATGCATAAACAATAAAACCCCCTATTACCGGACAAATTGTAAAGATTTGTCCCATACATATGCACCTGCTGTCAATGAAAATAGGATAAATTATCTCCGTGGAACGTTCCTATTTGTCAAGCTCAGAAGATAATCTAGAGCACCAAAAGCTATTGAAAAAATTAGTTGGATATGTTCTAATCCCCGTAGAAACTAGGGACTGCGCCCGTTAAAAAATTATGCCTAAACTTTAGTTAGTGGCAAACCTAATCTATTGACAATTGATTCAATCAGATGTAAGAGCAAAAAAGTGGGCAAAGATTGATGAATGATTTGTTGGCATGGAGAACATGAGTGGTTATAAATTGACAGTAAACATTACATTTGAATCAAACATAAGCTCCTTAATAATGGAAGAAAAAGAATGAGGAAGTCCTCGCTTTTCTCTACTTCAAATTCATGCTTTTATTGAGGAAGAGGGTGTTCCTTTATGAATTTGGTAAGTCTTGAAAATAGGCAACCTTATGATGAATTGTTCGAGGCAGGCAGAAATGAACCCTACATTAGTATTTGAAATTAGTCTTCCACTAAAGCAATCCCCCTTAGTCCCCCTTTAGAAAAGGGGGAATTAAGGTGGATTTGTCTTCTGCCGTACATAAGCTCTTACAAGTTTTGCCTCATCATAACTTACAGTGCCATTGGAATGTTCAACAACAGGCCCTGCATTCCATGTCTTGAGGGTTAAGAACAGTTTCTCGATTGTGTTTCGCTTTGCGGGATCGATGAGACGGTCTATTTCGATATCACGGCCATCCCTTATCAGGCTTTCAAGGTGTCCCGTGATAGTAGAGGTTGCAAGGTTACGGGCTTTTGCAATTTCCTCAATTAAAAGCCCTTCCTTGAAAAGTTCATATGTCTTTTCGATTGTTCCCCCTTTTGTCTTTTGATGTGACATATTAACAGATAAGGCAACGGGTTTTCTGTCCGGGATTGAAATGCCGGGATTTTCATCAAGATATGTCTTTATCTCCATTGTAAAATCAATACCGTATCGCTCAAGTTTGGCATCTCCAACACCACTGATCTTTTTCATTTCATCCAATGTTGCAGGATAGTAAATGCACATCTCATGAAGAGTCATGTCCGAAAATATTATGTATGGAGGGACATGCTGTTCTTCAGCAAGTTTTCTTCGAAGAACACGAAGTCTCTCAAAAAGTTCTTCATCATAGGGCTCAAATCCACTGACTTTGAATGCCTTAGGTTTCTTCTTTATCTCTTCCCTTTTTAATCCCTCGATTTTTTCTCTACCATATAGTATGTCGGTACCCTTTTTCGTCAGTCTTAATACAGGATACTGATCGCCGTCCTGAACGATGGCATCCTGTGCCAGGAGTTCATCAATAATGAACTGCCAGTATTTTTTTTCTTTGTGCCTGCCAGCGCCGTAGGTTTTAATCTTGTCATGCTGAAGTTCACGAATACGCTTTGTATCTGCACCGGATACAATATCAATGATATGCCTGATGCCAAAACGTTGGCTTGTCCTTGATATAGCTGACATCAATATCTGCGCATCAATCGTTATATCAACCTTCTCGATCTTACCTACGCAAATGTCACATGCCCCACAATTTTCACTAGAATAATCCTCGCCAAAATATTCAAGAAGCTGCCTGCGCCTGCATACATTATGTGAAGCATACTTGACCGTTTGATTCAGTTTTTTCATGGAGATTGACCGCTCATTATCATTGGGTATCTGATCTATAAAATACCTGATCTTAGGGATATCCTGCCTGCCAAAGAAGAGGAGACAATTAGCAAGTTCTCCATCACGTCCTGCACGCCCTGTTTCCTGATAATAACTTTCTATGTTTTTTGGTAAATCAGCATGGATAACAAAGCGTACGTTTGATTTGTCTATTCCCATACCAAATGCAATTGTTGCCACAATTATGGCTACCTTGTCCCGACTGAATGCCTCCTGGTTTCTCTTGCGTTCATCCGAAGCCAATCCTGCATGATACGGCAGAGCGCTAATACCATGATCTACCAGAAACTCAGTCAATCTGAAAACCGAATCACGTGTAGTACGGTAAATTATGCCTGGTTCATCCGTATGCTCTCTGAGAAATTCCAGTATTTGTAATTCCACCTCTATTTTACTCTTTACCTGATAAAAGAGATTCTGACGATTAAATGACGCGCGGATTACATATGGAGACCTCAGTCCGATCTTGCTGATAATGTCTTCCTGAACCCTTGGTGTGGCAGTTGCCGTAAATGCTGTTACGGGGATGTGTGGAAAGGTTTGAGTAAGACCAGAGAGGCTCAGATAATCAGGGCGGAAGTCGTGCCCCCATTCGGAAATGCAATGCGCCTCGTCTATGGCAAACAGGGATATGGGAATGGCTTTCAGAGTTTCGAGGAAACTCGGCATTACAAAACGTTCGGGTGCAATGTAAAGCAGTTCTAAGATATGGTTTTTCAGTTGCTGGTATACGGCAGACATCTCTTGAGGACTCAAAGAGCTGTTTATAAAGGCTGCAGAAATTCCGTTTTCAATGGCTGCATCAACCTGGTCTTTCATCAGTGAGATCAAGGGGCTTATGACAACCGTAGTCCCATTCATCATTTTGGCAGGTAATTGATAACAGAGCGATTTCCCTCCCCCGGTAGGCATTACGGCAAAAACATCTTTTTTGTCCAGTATATTCTTAATTATTGTTTCTTGATTAGGACGAAATGTCTGGAATCCAAAAACCTTTTTTAGTGTATCCAGCATATCATTAACTTTGTTGATATTTTTGTATCAGATATGTATTGCTTTATCTAGTGTTTGAAAAATAACAAATTGCAAATAAATTAAATATGAATTGCCTTGCCTTCGATTGCATGGAAGGCTTCGGAGAAGACTTCTGAGAGCGTTGGGTGGGGGAAGATGGTGTTGCTGATTTCTAAACTTGTTGCTTCCATATTTATAGCAAGTGACATACCACCTATCAATTCTCCTACTTCACAGCCTATCAGGTGTACGCCCAGGATTTCTCCCGTAATTGAATCGGTTATAACCTTTATGAACCCATCCTCTCCTTCTCCCATTATCTGTGCCTTGCCGCTAGCCATGAACGGGAACTTACCAATTTTTACCTTATACCCTTTCTTTTCTGCATCTTCCTGACTCATAC
>JAZGCJ010000088.1:0-17199 GCA_036476895.1 Thermodesulfobacteriota bacterium | reverse complement strand
CAGAAGCAAACCATGTGCGCTCTATTTTCATACCACCAAATGGACGTACTGCAACTTTACCATCGGGCTCACGGCTCCATGGGCAACCCCAATGCTCAAGCTGAATCATTTCAGCCGGTGCCTCTTTAACAAACAGTTCTACTGCATCTTGATCCGCCAGCCAGTCGGATCCTGCAATCGTATCCAAACAATGGTCATCGAAACTATCATTATCCCGTATGACTGCAGCTGCACCTCCTTCAGCTGCTACTGTGTGGCTACGCATCGGGTAAACTTTGCTCACCATAGCTACATTCAGTGTCGGATTCGTCTCCGCAATTGCTATAGCAGCACGGAGACCAGCCCCTCCTCCACCAACTATTGCAACATGATGCTTATGTACTTCATACATAACAATTCCTTATAAGCTGGCATATTATGGTTGATAAATAAATTTGTATTGTTGGTTATTTTTTACATTACCAGTTGTTAAATTGAGGTAGATTTTTAACTGAATAATATTAACATGTCAAGTTTAATGACAAGCCAAACATGCTTACTCCAAAGACTATTTAAAGAATCCCCAGTTCATGAACTCTTGTACAAAGCTCACTAACATGGCTTGCTGAAAGATGAAGTGCTTCGAGTTCTTCCTCAGTTAATTCTATCTGAATAATCTCTTCTACACCGGATCTTCCTAATTTGACAGGTAAGCCCACAAATGTATTTTGAATTCCGTATTCACCCTCAGCCAACACACAACACGGCAATATCTTTTTCTTATCCTTCAATATAGCTTCTACCATCTCAACCGAAGAGGACGCAGGTGCATAAAAAGCACTTCCAGTCTTTAATAGTTTAACAATTTCTCCACCCCCGGTCCTCGTACGCTGTATTAAAGCCTCTATCCTATCCTCTGGCAACAATTCAGTTATGGGTATTCCTGCAACCGTAGTGAACCTGGGTAACGGTACCATATCGTCACCATGTCCACCCAGAACAAAGGCATGGATATTCTCCACCGATACACCTAACTCCATTGCGATAAAAGCTCTGAACCTTGCAGAATCCAGTACACCTGCCATTCCCATAATACGATTTTTAGGAAAACCGCTAACCTTGTGTGCTACATACACCATAGCATCAAGAGGATTTGTAACCAGAATCAATATTGAATTTGGTGAATACTTCGACACCTGTTCAGAAACTTCTTTTACAATCCTTGTATTAGTTGATATTAGATCATCTCTGCTCATACCGGGTTTCCTGGGAATTCCAGAAGTTATTACAATAACATCGGAATCTTTTGTATCCTCATAACCATTGGTACCAATAATATTAACGTCATATCCGTGTATCGGACACATTTGCATCATATCAAGAGATTTTCCCTGCGGCATATCTTCGACTATATCGACTAGCACTACATCAGCAATCTCGAGCTGTGCTATTTGAAGTGCTGCAGTGGCTCCAACGTTACCAGCTCCAATAACAGAAATTTTAGATCTGCTCATTTTAAATAATTCTCCTTAAGAAATTTGAGTTAAATTTTTAATTGTTAATTAATCCATATTACTAATGATTGCTTTCCCGAATTCGGAGGACTTGAGTAATGTTGCTCCATCCATTTGTCTTTCCAAGTCGTATGTTACAGTTTTATTTTTTAAAGTCTGCTCCATTGCGTTAACAATCAGATCTGCCGCTTCTTGCCATCCAAGATATTCAAACATCATTACTCCAGATAGAATAACTGAGCTTGGATTAACCTTGTCTTGTCCCGCATACTTCGGAGCTGTTCCATGGGTGGCTTCAAAAAGGGCATAATAATCACCAATATTAGCACCTGGGGCCATACCAAGACCACCTACCTGCGCAGCACATGCATCCGATAGATAATCACCATTTAGATTAGGACTTGCAATTACATTATATTCTTTTGTTCTTGTTAGAACCTGTTGCAGCATGTTATCGGCTAGACGATCTTTAATAAGTACTTTTCCTTCTGGGGCTTTCCCATTATATTTATCCCACAGCTCATCTTCTGTAATGGTTTCCTCAGGAAATTCTTCCTTTGCTAGTTCATATCCCCAATCTCTGAAAGCACCCTCGGTAAATTTCATAATATTACCTTTGTGAACCAAGGTAACACTGTCTCTACCATTATCTAGTGCATATTTAATCGCTTTTCTGACAAGCCTTTTTGTTCCGAACGGACTTATTGGTTTGATACCTATTCCCGAATGTTCTCTAATATTAACGCCGAATTTAGATTTTAAATATTCTATAATCTCTTTCGCTTCCTTAGAATCGCTTTCCCATTCTATACCGGAATAAACATCTTCTGT
Organism: Thermodesulfobacteriota bacterium; assembly: GCA_036476895.1. Classification (GTDB taxonomy): domain Bacteria; phylum Desulfobacterota_D; class UBA1144; order Nemesobacterales; family JAZGCJ01; genus JAZGCJ01. Next base: position 14,875 of record JAZGCJ010000088.1, on the reverse strand, counting down.
GTTTTCCCTGAAAATTACGACATCCATATTTTCAGGTTGCTTAAGAGGAGATGGTGTTCCTTTGATAAACTTTACTGGTCTGATGCATGCATAAAGATCCAGTAGTTGTCTTAACGAAACATTTAAGCTCCTTATCCCACCGCCAATTGGGGTAGTCAATGGTCCTTTTATAGCTACTACATATTTTTTTATATCATCAAGAGTTGTCTGAGGAAGCCACTCGCCGGTCTCTTTATATGATTTCTCACCGATCAGCACCTCTTTCCAGACAATTTTTCTTTCATTATTGTACGATTTTTTAATTGCGTCATCAAAAACTAGTTGTGATGCATTCCAAATATCAGGACCAATACCATCACCTTCAATAAAACATATAATAGGGTTATTAGGTACAATCAGTCTGGAATTTTGTTCGTCTATCTGGATTATTTCGCCTTCGCCTGAGTTTGAAGACATATATGAACTCCTATCAATTCTTTTAGGTCTCAAAATATAATTAATTATGTTAGGTTTATCAATTTGACATCATCTGTCTTAATACCGTAGGAAGTATTCCGCCGTTCCTGAAATATTCAATTTCAACGGGGCTATCCAATCTGCATACGACATTAAAACTCTTCTCATTCCCATCTGGATCGATAGCAGATATATTTAATTCTTTTTTCGGGATCAGTCCTTCTTTAATTCCCGATATTGTATATATTTCAAAACCTGTTAATCCTAATGTTTCTCTGTTTTCACCCTCGATAAACTGCAATGGCAATACACACATACCAACAAGATTGCTTCTATGGATTCTTTCAAAACTTTCAGCTATCACAGCTTTTATCCCAAGCAATGCAGTCCCCTTTGCAGCCCAATCTCTTGAACTTCCTGTGCCATATTCTTTCCCGCCGATTACAATTAACGGAGTATCATCAGCCCGATATTTCTCAGAAGCTTCGTAAATAGTTGCAATATAATCTTCAGGTATATAGTTCGTCCACCCCCCCTCCGTGCCTGGGGCAAGTAAGTTCCTTAATCTTATATTGGCAAAAGTACCTCTTATCATCACTTCATGATTGCCTCTTCTTGATCCAAAACTATTGAAATCTTTTTGTGACACTTTATGAGAAATTAAATATTCCCCCGCCGGACCGTCTATGGGAATTGACCCAGCTGGAGATATGTGATCTGTTGTAACTGAATCACCTAGAATTGCTATTGCTCTGGCACTCTGAATGTTTTCAAAATTATCAACCTCAAGTGAAAATTTTAAAAAGAATGGAGGTTCTTGAATATATGTTGAATCATGTTCCCATTCATACAGTCCTCCCTCAGGAGTGGAAAGGGACTTCCATTTATCATCTCCTTCAAACACATGGGAATATTGATTATTGAATAATTCCGGCTTGATTACCTTATCAATTGCATTATTTATTTCCGGTTGGGTTGGCCATATATCCCTCAGATATACATTATTATTGTCTGAATCAACGCCGAGAGGTTCATTTAAGATATCGATATCTATGTTGCCTGCCAGTGCGAATGCTACCACAAGAGGAGGTGAGGCCAGATAAGCAAACTTAACAAGAGGGTGTATCCTTCCTTCAAAATTCCTGTTTCCACTCAGGACGGCAACTGATGTTAAATTATTTTCCTTTATAGCGCTTTCAATAGGTAATGGCAAAGGACCACTGTTGCCTATACAAGTTGTACAGCCATAACCAACAAGATTAAACCCTAAATTATCAAGATATGTCGTTAAACCGGCTTCGTTTAAGTAATCTGTTACAACTTTTGAGCCTGGTGCCAAGCTTGTTTTCACAATCGGATTAACCTTCAGTCCTTTTTGTACAGCATTTTTTGCAAGCAATCCTGCAGCAATCATAACCGTTGGATTTGAGGTATTTGTACAACTGGTAATAGCCGAAATTACAACAGAACCATTTTTTAAAGAACCGCTATGACCATTGAGTTTTACAAGTACATCTTTTTTAAGATCATCGGTAGATTCAATCCTCTCTTTTAAGGATTTTTCGTATGACTTCCTTAATTCCTTCAATGCAATTCTATCTTGTGGTCTATTTGGACCAGCAAGTGAAGGTTCAATAGTATTAATATCCAGTTCTAGAGTGTCGGTATAAAGCGGATCGGGCATATCATCCGTTCTAAACAGACCCTGTGTTTTTGTATAAGTTTCAACAAGCTTTACAAGTTTCTCAGATCTGCCTGTGCTTTTTAAATACTTGAGATTTTCTTCATCAACTGGGAAAAATCCCATCGTTGCTCCATATTCTGGGGCCATATTTGCTATGGTTGCCTTGTCAGATAGACTCAACTGACTTAGACCTGGTCCATAAAACTCTACAAATTTTCCCACAACCCCTTTTTTTCTTAATATTTCTGTAATTGTAAGAACCAAATCAGTAGCTGTAACACCTTGATTAAGCTGACCAAACAATTTAAAACCAATAACATCGGGTGTAAGCATGTAAAGGGGTTGACCTAGCATACAAGCCTCCGCTTCTATTCCTCCGACTCCCCATCCCAAAACACCTAGTCCATTAATCATTGTGGTATGTGAATCCGTACCAACAAGTGTATCTGGGAAAGCATACTGCTGCCCGTCAACAGCTCTTTCTGCTACTACGGTAGCCAAACACTCCAGATTGACTTGATGCACAATTCCAGTCCCCGGGGGAACTACACGAAAATTGTTAAACGCATTTTGAGCCCATCGCAAAAAAGCATATCTCTCGCCATTACGTTCATACTCACGCTGTACATTTTTTTGAAACGCATCTCCGGTGGCAAAGTAATCGACCTGCACCGAATGATCAATAACGAGGTCAACGGGCACTATAGGATTTATTTTATTAGGATCACCGCCCATCCTGTTTATAACTGACCTCATTGCGGCTAAATCAACAACACAGGGCACACCTGTAAAATCTTGAAGTATAACCCTGGCAGGGCTGTAAGGAATTTCCTGAGCTTTATTTTCTCTACCCCACCCCGATAGAGAAATTAGGTGGTCCTCGGTTATTGATTTTCCATTAACATTTCTCAGTATATTCTCCAATAATATCCTTATTGAAATTGGAAATTTTGATATATCGATATTTAGATCCCCAGAGAGCTTCTGAATTGAATAGTATTTATAAGTTGCATCATCTACTCTTAAACTGGATATCGAATTTGTAGTAATACTCATTTTTCCCCTCAGCAGATCATTAATTATTAAAGCGGAAACTATTTTACCGGATTAATTCTAAACTAAAAGATAAAAACGTAAAGTTAAAGACAGGATATTAATTATTTAGTAATTCATAACAACTATTAGTTGAATTTTTTAAATATCAAAGCACCATTCGTTCCGCCAAATCCGAATGAATTGCTCATTGCATATTTTATATCGCCATCTCTCGATGTATTCGCCACATAATCAAGATCACATTCCGGATCAGGGTTATCCAAGTTTATAGTTGGGGTCAATATCCCATTGTACAATGAAAGTGATGTAATTGCAGCCTCCACACCACCAGCAGCTCCAAGTAAATGACCTGTCATCGATTTTGTTGAACTAACCGGAATCTTGTATGAACGGTCTCCGAATATTTGCTTAATAGCGTTAGTTTCATTCAAATCGTTTTGTTTAGTAGATGTGCCGTGTGCGTTTATATAATCGATAAGATCCTTATCAACCTTGCTATCTTTTAAAGCGGCTTGCATTGATCTTATTGGACCATCCAATGACGGTGAAGTTATGTGATGTGCATCGCTACTCATTCCCGATCCGACGATCTCCGCATATATATTTGCCCCACGCTTTTTTGCAAATTCGAGTTCTTCTAAAATTAAAATTCCTGCTCCTTCGGATATAACAAACCCATCCCTATCAATATCAAAAGGTCTTGAAGCAGCCTCCGGAGGTTCGTTTTTTGTAGATAATGCCTTCATAGAGTTAAATCCAGCGACTGAAACCGGGATAAGAGGTGCTTCAGCTCCACCGGTTATCATAACATCGGCATCTCCCTTACGGATTGTCCACATTGAATAACCTATGGCATGGGTACTTGCGGCGCAAGCTGTAGTAGTACAACAATTTGGCCCTTTAGCGTTGAAATAAATAGAAGCGAACCCAGATGCCATATTTGTGAGAATATTAGGTATGAAGAATGGAGATACCCTGTTCGGCCCCTTATCGAGCATTACTATCATGGTACGAGAGTAAGTTTCCATACCACCAATTCCGGTACCAATAAATGCCCCCGCTCTTGGTGATAAATCGTCTGTAATTTCCACACCTGAATCATCTAATGCTAGCTTGGTGGCTGAAACAGCATAAATAATAAATTTATCACTTCTTCTTGCATCTTTGGGACTCATAAAGTCCTCAGCATTAAATTCCCTTATTTCTCCGCCTATTTTTGTTTTGAGTTCAGACGTATCAAATTTGGTAATTTTTTTTATACCTGATTTGCCCTCGCAAATAGCTTTCCAATTGTTGTCAAGTCCCAATCCTATAGGAGTAACAAGGCCTATACCTGTTACTACAACTCTTCTATCCATTATTTTTTATGCTCCGATAAAAATTTAACAGCATCCTGTACGGTGACTATTTTTTCCGCATCTTCATCGGATATTTCGAGACCAAACTCATCTTCCATAGACATAATCAATTCTACCAAATCCAACGAATCAGCGCCTAGATCTTCTATAAAAGAAGATTCCGGGTTAATTTCACCCTCTGGTTTACCGAGCTGGCTAGCAACCATTTGTTTTACCTTCGATAAAATCTCGTTTTCTTTATCAGACATAATTATTCCTCCAATATTTATTTAGGTATACAGACCCCCATTAACCTTTATAACTTCACCTGTAATATACGATGCCTGATCAGATACTAAAAATTCTATTAAATTTGATACATCTTTAATATTACCAAACCTGCCAAGAGGTATCCGCTTTAAATATTCTTTCCTTACCTGATCAGATAAATTAGCTGTTATATCAGTTTCTATAAATCCAGGACTAACCGCGTTTACGGTAACACCTCTCGAAGCAAACTCTTTTGCACAAGCCTTTGTAAAACCGACAATTCCGGCCTTGGATGCAGAATAATTTGTTTGACCTGGATTTCCCATTTCTCCAACTACTGAAGTAACATTTACTATCCTACCATATCTATGCTTAATCATCTGTCTTGCTACTGCTTTAGTACAGTTGAATGAACCTTTTAAATTTACAGATATTACTTTATCCCAATCCTCCTCTTTCATTCTTAAAAGCAGTGTATCTCTTGTAATTCCAGCATTGTTTATAAGAATATTGATAACACCTACTTTATTAATGATTTCTTTTATTTTTTCACTTACTTGTACAAAGTTTGAAACATCGAAATGAGAAATTATCCCATCTCCACCTGCATCTTTTATTTTCTTTAACACCTCCTTCGCAGATGATGATCTGCTAGAATAGTTTATAATTACAAAAATCCCCCTCGCTGCCAGATCAATTGCCACTTGACTGCCTATTCCCCTTGAAGCGCCGGTAATCAAAGCTATTTTTCTCTTAGATTCCATCTATGTTAAAACCCTTAATATCTTCTAGGTTATCAATATTTTTAGAAATTACATCTGATTTGGTTCTTCTTATTAGGCCAGATAAAATATTTTTTGGTCCTATCTCTATAAAGCATTTTACTTTACTATCATACATTTCTATAATTGATTCAGTCCATCTTACTGGTTTAACAACCTGATCTACAAGTAACCCGTGAATTTTTTTAGAATCCTTATTAATTTGGGCATTTACATTTGTTACAATAGGCACATCACCTTGTTGAACATTTATGCTTTTTAATATATCAGACAATTTTTCTGCCGCTGGTTTCATGAGAGAAGAATGAAACGGAGCACTTACATCTAAAGGAACAACCCTCTTGGCTCCTTTATCTTTTGCAATCTCACCGGCCATCTCTACAGCCTGTTTATGACCAGAAATAACGGTTTGTACAGGGGAGTTGTAGTTAGCAGGCTCAACAATAAATTGATTGTTACTGGCTTGTTCGCAAAGTTCATCCACTATTGAACTGTTCAAACCCAATATAGCAGCCATAGCACCCACTCCAACAGGAACTGCATCTTGCATAAAATCCCCCCTTTTTCTTACTGTATATACAGCATCGGAAAATTTTATAGAATTATTTGAAACCAATGCAGAATACTCTCCCAAGCTATGACCAGCCACATAGTCGGGACTTATGCTAAACTCTTCTTTTATAACATTTAATATTGCAATACTATTTGTTAATATCGCCGGTTGAGCATTAGCAGTTAAATTTATTTCAGAATCCGGACCATCAAAACAGAGCTTTTTCATATCGATGTTTAATATATCACTTGCCTCTTCAAAAATATGCCTTGCCGTATTGAAGTTTTTATATATATTTTTACCCATACCCACATATTGGGATCCTTGCCCTGGAAAAATAAATGCTATCATGGAATTAATTGATTTGAATAAATATTGATAAAAGATTTATGATTCAGGCTCTTCGACTATCTCTTCTTTTATAAAAGTTCTCCCTTTATAATAGCCACAGCTTGGACATACCCTATGAGGAGGTTTCAACTCACCACAATTTGTACAAAGTGAAAGACCTGGAGCTTTAGCCTTGTAATGTACTCTCCTATTTTTTGTTCTGGCTTTAGAATGTTTTCTCTTCGGAAGTGCCATTTTCTATCTCCTTATTTTCATACCTTAAGATTCTTAAGAACTGCAAATCTAGTATCTGCCCATTCATTTGCACATTCACATGAACCTTCCTTTAAATTAATACCACACTTATTACATAATCCTTTGCATTCAACCTCGCACAGAATCCTCATTGGAATCGATAATGCAATTTGCTCTCTTATATAATCACTTAAATCGACAGTTTCTCCTTCATAAAAATCCATGCCCCCTGTTTCTTGTACAAATGAATCTTTTTTGAGTGTTAATATTAAACTAACTTTTTGTTGTATATACGTTCTAACATCATCTAAACACCTAGCACAAGACGATGTTAATCTGAATTTAATATCGCCATTTACACAAATATTTTTTATAGCTTTGCTAATTTCTAGAGTAATAAATATATCAGAATCAAAGGTTATTCCACTGTTTTCTCCGTTTAATTTGCTGACATCGGAAAAGTTGGTAAGCCAACCCGGATTTTTAACCGTGGAAACATTTAAACCTAATCCCGTGATATCAGATAATTTTATTATCATAATCTAGAATAAATTCAAATTATTGAGTGTTAATAATAATACAAGATATTTCATTTGCAAGTATTCAAATTTTAAATATATTTTCTAAGGATTTAATTAAATATCTGTAATCATTAGATTTAAAAAGTCCTGCTACTATTTCTTCACCTGTACTTTCGGGTCTATGGCGTTTCTAAAACCTTCACCAACTAAATTAAATGCAGTTACGGTAATAAATATTGCAAAACCGGGAAACAGTACCAGCCACCAAGCAAAATCAACATACCTTTGGGATTGGGATAGTATATCACCCCAGCTTGGTTCTGGAGGTGGAACTCCGAAACCTAAGAAACTTAGACCGGACTCTACCAATATCGCCCCTGCTATTCCAAAAGTTGCAGAAACCAAAACGGGCGCAATTGCATTAGGCAGCATATGTTTAAACATTATTCTATAATCCCCCCCACCCATTGCCTGAGCCGCCTCGATATAGTCCATCTTTCTTAACTTTAAGAATTCACCCCTAACAAGTCTGGCAACACCCGTCCAGCTTGTAAGACCAATAACAATCATAATGTTGTAAATACTGGGGTCTCTAAAAGCTAAAATAGTTAAAATAAGGAAGAATACGGGGAAAGTCATCATTATCTCGAACAATCTCGATATTATAAAATCGAGAGTACCTCCATAATATCCCGCAATTCCCCCCAGAAAAACTCCAATAATAGTGGATATACCTACGGCTACAAAACCAATTGACAATGAAATTCTTGAGCCGTAAATCAGTCTGCTGAGAACATCTCTCCCCCTGTCATCTGTACCGAGTAGATGTTTTTTTGAAGGTGGTGACAATACATTTAAAAGATCATTTTCTGTTGGACTGTATTTAACCGGGGGGAATATAATAAAATCGCCGGGACCTAATTTATGTTCCAATTCTTTAAAATTAACACCGAAGAACTCTTTATACCGACTGATTATAGGAAAATAATATTTGTTTTCATATTTTAATATCAATGGCTTATTACCGGCAATAAAATTTTGGAATACAGCAACCCCAAATAATATCAATATAATAATTAAGGCAATCAGAACTAATCTGTCCTTTTTTAGATTTCTCCATACATTATGCCAATAGCCTCTATCATTAAAATGCCCTGTCATTCTTATTTGCCTTCAAAACTTATCCTTGGATCAACAAAAACATATAAAATATCCGACAGTAATATCCCAATCAGTGTAAGAAATGCCGTGATTGTGGCAATAGCCATAATCACCGGATAGTCTCTCGAAAGGATTGCCTCAAACCCCAGCTGACCTATGCCGGGTATTGAGAAGATGCTTTCAATAATTACACTGCCTCCTATCATCGCAGGTAGTATTCCCGCAAATATAGTTATTATGGGGATTAATGAATTTCTGAGAACATGCTTAAAAATGACTTTTGATTCAGGCAATCCCTTTGATCTGGCAGTTCTAACAAAATCTTCTCTGAGAACATCCATTACACTTGCTTTTTGATATCTAGATAAATAAGCTAAACTTCCGTATGTAAGACAAAATACGGGAAGCACTATATGCCAGAGAAAATTGATAGCCTTTTTGAAAAATGGATAACTTTCTGCTCCAGGCGATAAAATTCCGTATACGGGAAAAACGTTCCAATAATCCCCACCACCCAATAGAAAAATGAGTATCATAGCCATCCAGAAACTTGGTATCGAGTACAGAATAAATAATTTAAAGGTGATTAAGCGGTCTAAAATGGTTCCATTTCTGACAGCCGAGAATATTCCGAGTGGAATTGAAATCAAATAAACAAAGAAAATTGAAATTAAGTTAATAGTGATTGTTACCGGCAATCTCTCAAATATCTTTTCTGTTACCGGCCTGTGATCCTTATAAGAATTTCCGAAATCGAGTGTTATAATCTGTTTCAGCCATATTAAATATCTTGTGTATATGGGCTTATCCAACCCGTATAGTTTTTTAGTCTCTTCAACGATCTGTTGTGTTATTGCTTCTGCTTTTATACCCTGATCTAGCTGCAGTTTCCTTTCAACCGGGCTTCCAGGAGCCAACTGTATAATAAAAAATGTAATTAATGTTATACCGAATAAAGTCGGTATCAATAAAAAAAGTCTTTTGATAATATAATTTGTCATATTTAAAAATTTAGATAATGCAATATTTAACTAGATGGTTTTATTCAGTATATCTCTGTAGGGATATAGGCACATACCATTCTAAAGGGTCTATCCCTAAGGGATGAACCAATACATTTTCAAATCTTTTATTAACTGCTACTGTCGATTTTCTACAATATAAAAAAGAATAAGGTTGTTCCTCATGTATTATTTGTGAAAATCCTCTATATAATTCTATTCTTTTTTCTCTATCAAATTCGGTACGTGCTTTCTCAATCAGCTCATCCGCTTCATTGTTTTTGAAGCCTATAAAGTTTGAGCCTTTTTCTGCCTGCGTAGAACTCCATATTTGATAAGGATCGGATTCTACACCCATAGACCAAGCCAGGGTAACAGCATCGAATTTTCTTTCATTTAACCTGGTTGTAAATACCGCCCACTCAATCTTACGAATCTTCATATCGATGCCCATATTGTCTAGCTCTTCTTTAAGTATTGTTGCTATTTTTTCACCCGTCTCAGAACTGCTTGGAATAAGGAATTCAAACCTGAATGCTATTCCATCTTTATCCCTGATTCCATCATTATCATGATCAATCCAACCGGCTTGACGCAATAGAACTTCAGCTTTTTTGGGATCATATGAATATGGAACTATTTCATTATCGTATTCAGGACTGTGTATATAAAAAGGGTTTGTAACAATCTCGCCAAGGTTATATAAAATTTCACTTAGTATTAATTCTCTGTTTACCATATGTGTTAATGCTGTTCTTACTCTTTTATCTGAAAAAAAAGGTTTTCTCAGGTTCCATCCTATATAACTATAATTCGGTCGAAAATAACTGATTTTATCGTAATTTTTTTTGAATGCCTTTGATGATGTCTGTCGTGCCCACTGTATAGGGGTGAGACCCGAAACATCCAGTTCCTCCCTCTTTAAAACCTGGAAAGCCACAGTAGAATCTGTAATAATTTTAAAAATAATCTTATCCAGTTTTGGCTTATCCCCCCAGTATTCATCATTACGCCTTAAAACAATCTCCCTTCCGGTAGTCCATTTTTCAAATTTGTAAGGTCCGGTTCCTACCGGGCTTCTACCAGCTGCATTGGTGTTAAAATCGCCTTTATCAAAAATATGTTTTGGAACAATAGGCATACCGCCACAAAAGTCCAATGCAAGGAAATAAGGTCTAGCATAAGTAAACTTAACGGTGTAGTTATCAATTTTTTCAACACTTCTTATTTCTTGATAATAGCTTCTAAGCTGGGGAGCATCTACCTTAGGATTCATTATAGTTTTATAAGAAAATACGACATCGTCTGATGTAAAAGGAACCCCATCGTGCCAATAAACATTTTTTTTGAGATGGAATTTATAAGTCAGCTTATCGTCAGATATTTCCCAACTATTGGCTAGCAGAGGTGTTAATTCCAATGACTCATTGTCCCTCTTAAGCAATGTTTCATATATATTATCACTGTTAATCGTTGATTCATAAGCGTCTGTTGCAGTGATCGGATTTAATGTTGCAGGTTCAGCATTTAAATGATATATCAGACGATCGCCGTGAACCGGACTTCTATCAATAGATTTTGATTCCTGGGCCTCATTTTGATCATTATCTTTTGATCCATCGGATTTACACGAGATACAAATGAAAATTATTAATAAAGTAAGGAGTATAAGTGTGCAGCTTCTTTGTGCCATAAATCACCTTTTACTTCTTTTATAGTTGGGTAAGTTCAGGAAGCTTATTTTACACAAGAAATATTAATCATTCGATTTTTTATAAAAAGGCTTCAAAAGATCTAAAGGAATGGGGAAAATTATAGTTGAACTTTTCTCAGATGAAATTTCATTAAGTGTTTGAAGATACCTCAATTGCAAAGACATAGGATTTTTCTCAAGTATATCTGAAGCCAGGGCAAGTTTTGTAGCGGCTTGGAACTCTCCCTCCGCAGCAATTATCTTGGCCCTTCTCTCTCTTTCAGCTTCTGCCTGTTTTGCCATGGCTCTTTGCATTTCCTGAGGCAGGTCTACATATTTAACCTCAACAAGGGATACCTTAATTCCCCAAGCATCAGTTTGCTTATCCAAAACCTCTTGTAACTTTTGATTTAATTTGTCTCTTTCCGCCAGTAGCTCGTCCAATTCAACTTGTCCCAAAATACTTCTAAGAGTTGTCTGTGCCAACTGAGAAGTTGCATAAAGATAATTTTCTACCTGTATTACAGCCTTATTCGGCTCTATTACCTTGAAATAAATAACTGCGTTAACCTTTAAGGAAACATTGTCCTTTGTGATAACATCCTGAGGTGGCACATCCATAGCTATTAATCGTAAGCTTATTCTTGTCATCTTATCAACAAATGGGATGATCCACCTGATCCCGGGACCCTTAGGATTAATTATTCTTCCAAGTCTGAAAACTACACCTCTTTCATATTCCTTCAATACCTTAATTCCTGATAATATTATTAAAACAATAATAGCTATAAAAATAAAAAGAGGAGAAAACATATTTAGCCTCCTTGATCGTTAGTTATTTACTTTTTTAACCTTTATCCTGAAATTATCATGTGCTTCCACAACCTTAACTTTATCACCCTTAATTATAAGTTCATCACTTTCAGCATTCCAATATTCACCGTTAACAAAAATTTTACCGTCTTTATCAATATCTGTTATTGCAACCCCCTCAGCATCTATCATCCCCTCAAACCCCAAATAGGGCTTTAACTTTTGGGCTTTGATTAAATAGTAAATAACGTAAAAGAAAAAAAGACCAATAGCAAGTGTTGTTGCAATTATTATCTGATAACCAACCCTTATGTCCGATTCAGTAGTGTCAAATAACAATAAAGCCCCTATTGCAAAACATAAAATCCCTCCTATACTTAATAATCCAAAACTTGTGACGTAAACCTCGGCTATGAAGAGTCCTATCGCCATAGCTAATAAAACCAGCCCACCATAATTAAACGGAATTAATTGAAAAGAAACAAATCCCAATAGTAAACACATTAGACCAGCCACGCCCGGGAAAATAAGACCGGGATTATAAAATTCTAATAATAAGCCAAGTGAACCCAGAGACAGTAAGAGGAATGCAATGTCAGGGGTACTTAATATATTAATAAATATCTGCTTGGCATTCATCTCAATTCTGTCATATGTTACGTTACTTGTGATTAATTTTCTTTCCTTGCCGGGAAGGTTAACTTTCTTTCCGTCTATATCGATCATTAATTGATCTAAATTAGGCGAAATAATATCTATCACCCCCTTCTCCAATGCTTCAATGGCAGTTATAGATGCACTATTTCTAACCGCTTCAATTGCCCAGTTGACATTTCTGCCTCTCTGCTCGGCTATGCTTTCTATAAATGATGATGCGTAATTCTCAATTTTTTCAGCGATTTTATCCTTACTACCCGAATTAACATCTTTATCCTTTTCATCCTCATTTGCGGGTTGATTGCCGCGTGGGGCTAAACTTACCGGATGTGCTGCCCCTATACTTGTTCCCGGAGCCATTGCTGCTATATTGGCTGCAAGTGTGATAAAAACACCAGCTGATGTTGCAGTTGCACCACTTGGAGAAACATATACAATTGATGGTATTTCAGAGTTTAGCAGCAATTTAACAATTTCCTTTGTGGATGTTAACAATCCACCAGGTGTATCTAACAATATTACAACTGCTTCAGAATCATTTTTATTTGCCTTTTTAAATCCGTCATTTAGGTAATCTAAAATGGCAGGATTTATTGTCCCATTTATTTCTAGAATAATTATATTTCGAGTTTCTTCAGCAACATTGTCAATCCGACTTGTATTTTTATCTAATTTTGCTTCTGAAATTAATTTATTATTAAATTTGGTTTCCGGAAATAAATCTTCAGAAAAACTAAAACATAAGATTAAAAAAAATATAAAAACAATGTATTTAAACATTATACCTCTCTAAAATGATATTTTATCGGTACAACCTCAATTGTTCAAGCAAAAGAATATAGAATAACTTATGTTTATTAAGTTCTTGTTTTTCTTATCTTTATTATTATAATTCTTGCCAATGGCTCAAAAGATAAAATACACACAAAAAGAACTTAAGAGAAACGATAAATTCAGGGAAATCGCTGCGAAAGGTCTTAATGCTCTTATCAAGAACTTTAACAAAATACTTATTTTTACCGGACTTGTAATTATTATACTGATTGGAATTTATTTTTATAGCAACTTTAAGGAAAAAGAAACAATAGAAGCAAATAAGATGTTTGACAGCGCATTTGAAAAATTCCAAAATGGAAATCAAATAGATGCTTTAAATGAATTTAATTTATTAACGAAAGAATTTCCTAATGAAAAAATTTCAACTTTAGCCTTATATTATGCAGGTGTAATAAGTAATGATCTTGGCAATTATGAAGGATCAATACATTATCTTAACAAGTTTTTAAAAAATAACAGTACTGATCAGCTCCTTAACGATGCCGCATTATATGCAATTGGTCTATCAAGCTATAATCTAGAAAATTGGGAAAACTCGATTAAGTATCTTTCGCAAATTAATTCAAACGGCAGTCCATATGAACATAATGGCAAGCTACACTTGGGTTTTGCATATGAAAAAATTGGACAAAAAGATAAGGCTGAAGAAATATTTAATGAAATTCTAATAAATCAATCTGCTGCAGGGAATTCAGTCAATCTGCAGTAATATTCCAAAACACCCGTTTGTCATCCCCACACAAACACTGTCGTCATTCTCAAATGTAACTATGGGGATCCATTATATTGAATTATGTAAGCACAGGGATAGGTATGACCAAAAGCTCTGATTAAAATATATATTTTAGTTGTGGTGGTAATTCCATTAATTCTGTATTCTAAGGGACGAGTTTGACCAAATTCTCATATCAGAATTAACGAAATGTTAGTGCTTAGTATTAACTAGCAATTAACTTTGTTCAACACTGACCGATCCCTCCGATTTGTCGAAATCGTTTTCGAATTTGTTGGTTTTGTTCCCGAATTCCTTAATTGGGAACTGCTTCGAGCGAGTGAGAAGTAGGACGCCTTTGATAATAAGCACATAAGCTATTAAATTTCAGTCTCACTATTTCTGAATATATGAACAACTAGTCTGTAAACATATGGATAGGTTTCACCAAAACCTCCGATTCGTTGGTTTCGTTATCCCCGAGATTGTGTTAATCGGGGACCCATGGAAACCTAAAGGTTTCCGCTACGGTTTAATGCTTTTTTGTAGAGGAGGGCTTTAGCCCTCCATTCTTTGACACCTGTGATTTCAGAGTGGCCAAAATGAATATACTTAATTCATAATCCTACTTAAGATATCCAAATTTGTAGGAAGAGATTCCCCTCGACTTGACTAAAAACGGACAAGCCACGGTAATGCTGTCGCACCAGGAGCTTGTCCTGAGCCTGCCGAAGGAATGGTGCTCCTAAGGAAATAA
>JAZGCJ010000087.1:0-5707 GCA_036476895.1 Thermodesulfobacteriota bacterium | reverse complement strand
GATGGGTGATCAGGTAGCGCCCCGAAAAGAGTTCATCGAAAAAAATGCACTAAATGTTACAAACCTGGATGTTTGATAAGTATTTATAGAACAAAACAGGTTGGTTTATGATAATCCACATCCTCAGACAAGATATCCTGCTTGGGAGACACGAAAAAATTTTCAAATAATACGACTACTTAAGCCTGATTCTAATAACCCCGGTACAGGGATTTTAAAGGGTTTCTTGTTAATCTTAGGAAAATAAATAATTCTATGTCAGATACTAAAACCCTATTTCTTGTACGTCATGCAAAATCCAGCTGGAAAGACGCTGACATTGATGATATTAATCGACCATTAAATAAACGCGGACTCCGAGATGCTCCAAAGATGGGCAGGCATTTGGCGGGTTTTGAAACTAAACCCGATGTGATAATCTCCAGTCCCGCGGTTCGCGCATTTACCACTGCTAAATTGATTTCACACGAGTTGGACAATGAATCCTCAAAGATTAAAACTGAAAAACGGTTCTACACCTTTGATTCGCAAAGCCTGTTAAAAGCAATTCAAAAAATTAATAACAAGTTCCAAGTTGTTATGGTGGTTGGGCACAATCCGGCTATAACCGTGCTTGTCAATCAACTGACAAACAGTAATATAGGCAATGTCCCGACGTGTGGTGTAGCCATTTTAGGATTTCCAATAAATGGATGGAAAGAAATTAAAAATGAAAAAGGGGAGCTAATCGAATATTTTTATCCAAAGAAATTATGGTAGGTCTCTAGGGAATCTGTCACTTCCCGTTTGATTACAGTATATATGAAGTATGTAACCCCAGATCTCTGTGATGCATATCCGGAACTGG
Source organism: Thermodesulfobacteriota bacterium (assembly GCA_036476895.1). GTDB lineage: Bacteria > Desulfobacterota_D > UBA1144 > Nemesobacterales > JAZGCJ01 > JAZGCJ01. The sequence goes on along the minus strand of JAZGCJ010000087.1, from coordinate 4,860 downwards.
TTCAGGTGGTTGAGCCGATGTTTAATAACTTCGGGGGTGTTGACTCTTTTGGCGGTGAAATTGTTACGATTAAATGTTTTGAGGATAACTCCCTTTTAAAAGAAACTGCCAATAAACCCGGCAGGGGTAAAGTGATCGTGGTTGATGGGGGGGGGATCTTTAAGGAGGGCATTACTGGGTGATCTGATTGCCGAGAGTGCGGTAAAAAATGGATGGGAAGGTTTTGTTATTTACGGATGTATTCGAGACGTAGATGCAATATGTGAAATGAATGTCGGTGTGCGGGCACTTGATACAATTCCCTTAAAAACTGAGAAGCAAGGGGTGGGTGATCTGAATATTCCAGTAACGTTTGGCGGTGTAACTTTTAACCCGGGGGAGTATGTATATGCCGACAATAACGGAGTGATAGTTTCATCTGAACCGCTTAAGATGCCCTCCGGATAAATATTACAGATAATGCTTATATTAGTCTTTTTTATAAGTTATTATCAATAACTTTTCAATGGTCTAGTTAATAATAATTACAAATAACAAAATGCCGATTGGTTAAAATGCATGCAACTTTTGGAGACCTAATTAATCTAATATATACATCTTTATTTGATAATAAAATCAAATTTTCAAATTATTGAATCCGGATGAAACTGAATGTGATCTTGATTGTACTTTCCTTGTCCCTGGTTTTGATAGAAGTATCTATAGCAGAGGATAAAGTTAAATTTCAAAGTAGTGTAAAACAAACTACGCTTATCGAACTTTTTACATCACAGGGTTGCAGCAGTTGTCCCCCTGCCGATAAATGGCTCAATAGTTTACCGACGATCCAAGGTTATGGAAGGAAATAGTTCCCATTGCTTTTCATATAAACTACTGGGATAGACTGGGTTGGAAGGATCCATTTGCCACTGAAAAATTTACAGAACGACAATACAACTATTCTAGAAGTGGAAGGATTAGTTCTGTATACACACCTTGTTTAATTGTAAATGGCAAGGAATGGAGGGGTTGGTTCTCAGGCAATAAACTTAATCCGGAAAGAACTGAATCGGGAGTGCTTACTGCAACCTTAATAGGAGATCATCTGGAAGCTGATTACACTGAAAATAATGAACCGCTTGAGCTTCATGTGGTTATTTTGGGCTTCGATCTTTATACCGATATTAGAAGAGGAGAAAATAGAAACAAAAGACTCAGACAAGAGTTCGTTGCTTTAAGTCATGAAAAATATAAATCGTCCGATGGTCATTGGTCAGTGAAACTTGATAAGATTCCAAATAACGGCTCCAAAAGGATTGGCATAGCTTTATGGTTGATAAAAACTGGTAGTATTGCCCCGATTCAGGCGACTGGCGGTTGGCTTCCTGATGATACTACGATTTCTAAGTGATATATTAATTCAAACTAGGTTATCAGAAAATTGTTCATTTTGAAAAATGTATGAACTATTTTTGTATGATATATTAAATTGAACTTAAAAGGGAGTGATAGGTGAACAGTGTTTTATTTATATGTTTAATCTTTATAACAATTTTGGCCCTGGATGCATTTGGACAGACGGGTGATGCTGAAGCAGGAAAATCCAAATCGGCGGTATGTGCCGTGTGCCATGGTGCCGATGGCAACTCTTCAAATCCCGTATGGCCAAACCTTGCCGGTCAGCACGACCAGTATCTAATTAAATCGATGAAAGATTATAGAGATGGAAAGCGCGATGATCCCCAGATGAATGAAACTTTCCAAAGCTTATCGGATCAAGATATTGCAGACCTTGCGGCTTACTATTCATCTCAGAAGCAAAATTAATGATTTCTATATTCAGTAAATCGCGATCTATAAAAAAAGAAGGACAACAGAGGTAATCAACAGGTTTGCAACCGCTATAGGGAGAAGCACCTTCCAACCCAGATTCATAACCTGATCATAACGGAACCTGGGTATTGTGAATCTGACCCATATAAAAAAGAAAAGAAGGAAAGCCACTTTTCCAAGAAAAACCAGGGGTGGAAGAATCCAGTATCTTTCAATATCAATTCCGAACCATCCACCAAAAGGCAGTGGATACCATCCTCCCAAGAAAAGGCAGACAAGCACGCTAGACACAACAATCATATGTGTATACTCAGCCATAAAGAACATTGCGAATTTCATGCTGCTGTATTCGGTATGATAACCGGCAACGATTTCAGATTCAGCTTCAGGCATGTCAAACGGCAGCCTGTTGGTTTCTGCAAAAGAAGCAATTAAAAAAATTAAAAACCCAAAGAACTGGGGGATCATAAACCAGACTTTTGACTGCGCTTCAATGATTTCATTTAAATTAACGGTACCCGTTATAGCTATTACACCCAGTATTGATAAACCCATTGCAAGCTCGTAGCTAATCATTTGAGCTGCACCTCTTAAACCGCCCAGTAATGAATATTTACTGTTAGATGCCCAACCCCCTAAAACGATTCCGTAGACACTTAATGACCCGATGGCCAATATGTAAAGTACCCCGATGTTAACATCCGCAATCTGGAAATTTATGAATATGGGCTCAGATAGCGAACCAAACAAAGATGTTTCAAATCCGTAACCGATTGGAATAACGGCTAAAGCAGCTAAAGCTGTCACAAGTGAGAATGCGGGCGCCATTATATATAATGCCTTGCTTGCATCCCTCGGGATAATATCTTCCTTGAACATGAATTTAGCACCGTCTGCGAGGGGTTGTAGCAGACCAAAGGGACCAACCCTGTTTGGGCCTATTCTATCTTGGATAAATGCGCTTACCCTTCTCTCCGCATAGGTCAGGTAAGCCACTGCGGTGAGCACAACCAAAAGAACCAATGTGATTTTTACTACTGAAATCCCTAGTTCAACCCAAATCATTTCAATTTCACTCAGATACTTTATTTAAGCCGAGTATTCCTATTTTATCGTAATTGAGATTATTAAAGGAGTTAATCGATAGCGAAAGTTCTTCCATGATTTCGTTTGGGTGATCAAATGAAAAACTTTCGTTTTGAAATTTCTGACCTATCAAACATATTATCTCCCAATCCTGTTTTGCAATGCCGGGGGGTTCAATAGACTGGTGCAACCTTTGTACACGACCCATATCATTTGTATACGTGCCTTCCTTTTCGTAGGGGCTGGTACCCGGAAGTATAAGATCGGCATATTTTATTGTTTCGCTTAGTTTATAATCCTGGACTGCCAAAAAAGAAAGGTTTGACAGTGCTTTTTTAAAATTTTGTTTCTCATCGTCATTAACAAAATTGAAAATATCCTCGCCAATGACAAACAGGTGTGTGATCTTGCCATCGATGATATTCCGGATTAAGTTAATGATCTTTTCAGAGCTATCTATTTTTAGAAATTCTCTAACACCTTGGCTGTTCGGGTAAGGGTCAGAGCTGATCAGTCCAAATTTCTTTTCTTCTATCTGTTCTCCAATATTCGAAGCAATGTTTTCAGTGCCAATGATTCTTGAAAGTTTTTCTATGAGGAATAGCTCTTCATTAGTCAGGGTTGGTGATGCAATGATCGCTATCGGATCAGATCCATTTTTTTCGACCTCCGACAATTTCAGATAAAACAGGTTGGTTGCATCTTCCCAGGTTATGAATTCGTAGCTATCGTTAGCTTTTCTTATCGGTTCTTTTAGTCTTTTTTGTTCTTGAATGTCACGAAAACCGTATCTACCCCTATCGCAGATCCAAAACTCATTAACATCTTGATTTATTCGGGGTCTTATTCTGGATATCTTGCCCCTTCTGGGGTCTACACCAACAGTAATGTTGCAACCGTTACTGCAGAGTGAGCAAATTGAATCGGTAAATTCCCAGTACCATACTCTTTCTTCATGAAGTTCATCTTTATCAAGAAGAGCTCCCACGGGACAAAGATCTATAACGTTTCCTGCTAAATCATTATCCAGTTTTTTGCCGGGGAATATTACAATCCTCTTTCTAAACCCCCTGTCATTATATCCCAGTTCTCCGGTTTTTGTAACCTCATCCGTGAATCTCACACATCTGGTGCACATGATGCAGCGGTTAGGATCATATACTATTCTGTCACTGAGATAATATTTTTGTCTTACCTTCTTTTCTTCCGGACCATCGAACCTGCTGTAACCGGGTCCGTGGGTAAAAGCGGTTAATTGAAGAGGGCATTCACCACCCTTTTGACATATTGGACAATCAAGGGGATGATTAATCAGGATAAACTCTAAGGCTGCCCGCCTTGCTTTTACTGCCCTTTCAGTGTCAGTTTTTACAATCAGCCCATCTCGTACAAATGTATTGCATGCCGGCATAACCTTCGGCACACCTTCAACTTCTACCAAACACTGCCTGCATTGTGCCACGATGCTGAGGGATGGGTGATAGCAAAAATGGGGAACTTCGATACCTATTCTGGCAGCAGCTTGAATCAGATTCAGACCGTGTTCAACTTCTACTTCGATACCGTCAATTGTGAGTTTGGGCAAATTAAAACCTCTGGAATAAAAATAGAATAAAAAGTCATCATGAGTGTATCTAAGGTGTTAGGCATTGGCAAGATTGTTAAGGGAAAATGAAATTTATGATTAAACAGATTGAATTATCTTCTTGCCAATAAACGATTAAGTGACAGAGATTTAATAATACAAGACCTGAAACTATAGTTACGATAATGTAATCACTTTTTATGAGTCAAGAGGGCTTGTGACTCCGAGTATATTTTTGTTTGCAACATGGGTGTAATGGCCATATATCTGTTAATTTGCTAATTATTTTATAATGATTTGAGTAGTTTAACAAACATTTGATGCTAGATTAAATCAGAGTATATTGTAACATGATTAGAAAGTATGAGTTATCTTAA
>JAZGCJ010000086.1:0-20427 GCA_036476895.1 Thermodesulfobacteriota bacterium | reverse complement strand
ATTGATTGCTTTTTCCCAACGACGTCCGATTCCTCCTACTACATGTCTGACAACGAGTCTTATAACAAATTCGAATAACATGAGGATTTGGTCTGTGCTGGATACGATTAAATAATTTCATGTAATTATGCAATTATCTTACCTTTAGATTTATTAAGAAGACTCGGTCATCATTGAGATAAAGCAATAGACCTTCATAAGATAATTTGATATTAACGATTATATTAGAGGAAGACATGAACGCAGTCCTTGTTAGGCTAGAGAGTCCCAATTCTCCTATAATATAATTTTCTGAGGTCGTTTCTTAATAAATTAACATTTCAGCAATTAGCCAGCGGTGTCCGGTTTAAAGCTGTTCACATAAACCGTTGTCGAATTGATAGGCGAAATCGTTTGTATCAAGACAAAGAAAATGAAGATGCATAGTTAATAAAATTGTAGGATCATATTCCACTGAAAGTTTAAATCAAAAACTCATCTTAAAGATAAAATTTTGATTTAGATAAATTTGTCCTCGATTTTGAAGATACTCTGCAGCTTGCTGCAGGGTTATTCAATCACTAAATGCGAGATAACCAATTAGAACAAAGTTCAAAATGGGAATAATAAAGAGGATACCTAACCAACTAGGTTTTTTTAATAACTCTGATATCTTCATCCATACAATAATACCTATAACTATATTTACTATTGGTAGTAGAAAAAGTATTAACCACCAACCAGGTTTTTGTGCCACCTTTACAAGCAAATATATATTCAGTATAGGCACCCAAGCAAACCATGAATTCTCGGTTCCAGTCTTATTTGCTATAGTTTGAGTACAAAATGCGAAATATGCATAAGCCCCAATTAATACTATCAATCCTCCAAAGTTTTCCATAGATGCCTCCTTTATATTAAGGTGGAGCCATAAATTCAGGACCAACACCATCAGTTACTATATTTTTAACAATATTTTCAATTTCTTTTATTTCCAAATCGCTCAATTTCCAGTTGAAGATCTCGTCAATTGGATCGAGTTGTTCCGGAGACCTGACACCCCATAGTGAGATATGAGAACTTGCCTTATCCAACACCCAACGTATTGCTAATTGAATCACATTTTTTTTAAAATTAGTGTTTGCATATATATCAAGTATTTCGACAGCATGCAGATATTGACCATAACGCTTTTCAGCAAATTTAGGATCAAACTTTCTAATATCATCTCCTTCAAACTTGGTATCACTTTTCATTCTTCCAGACAGCAAACCCCTACATAAAGCCCCATAAAGAAGCATCGTTATATTATTTTGATTGCAGTAAGGAAAGATGTCTAGTTCAATATCTTTTTCAAACAAATTATAAGGAGGTTGATTAATGTGTATAGGTGCTGCTTGCCTAAATTGGTCCATTTGACTAGGTGTATAATTACTAACACCGATAGCTCTTATAATCCCTTTTTGATACAGTTTCATTAAGGCTTCAGCAGTTTCTTGGAATGGAGTAGTACAATCGGGCCAATGGACTTGATATATATCAATATAGTCAGTTTTCAGCCTTTTTAGGGATAAATATGTCTCTTCGTAAATACGCTTATGAGATGAATCTCTAAATACTTTTCCGTCCTTCCAGTTTAAACCAACTTTTGTCGAAATTATTACTTTATCTCTACTGCCGTATTCAGATACTGCTTTACCAACTATTTCCTCTGATACTCCAAAACCATATACCGGTGCAGTATCAATCAGATTAATACCTTTTTCGAAAGAACTTAATATTGTATTAATCGATTGCTTTTCATCGCTTCCACCCCATAGCCATCCGCCAATTGCCCAAGTGCCAAGCCCTATTCTGGAACATTTTAAATCTGTGCCATTTATATATACATATTCCACATTAATGCACCCTTGATATTTTTATAATTCATTTAAAAGTTTTCTTACTTCAGAATAGTTTGAAATGTTATATCTTGCTTTTGATGGCTCGTAACCAACCTTAATTGAAAAAGCCCAGCCTGGCAACACTTCAAACACATCCTCATCCGTCCAATCATCACCAATTGATAAGATGAAATCTGGTTTAATCTTTGAAATCCATTGTATCGCTGCTCTGCCTTTATCAACACCAGTATCCTTTATCTCGATTACTTTATTACCTTCCAGAACTCCAACATTCAGGTTTGCAGTAATATGAAGCAAAACATCCATTAATTCCCCCACTCTCACAACTGCAAGTGCGGGATCAACTTTTCTAAAATGCCATACAAGTGAATAAGCTTTTTCCTCTACAAAAGACCCGGGTGTCCTATCTACAAATGTCTCTAATATAGGACGTATATCTTCTTTCCATTCGTCAGATAAATTATCGATCATTTGCCATTTGTCATCCTTTATCCACACACCGTGTTCTGCAACCAAACCGGTTGTAAATTTGTCAACCCACTTCTCTAATGTATGTCTATCACGGCCACTTATTATGATTAAACTATTTTTGGTATTTTTATTTAATTTAGCTAGTATTTTTTTAAGTTCGGAATCGGGGAATACAAGTTCTGGTCTTGAATTAAAAGGGGCTAAAGTTCCGTCATAATCTAATAAGAATAAAGCTCTTTTGCTCTTTCTATACTTATAAATCAGATTTTTTCTTCGAGCTCTTGTGAGACTCCTCGCTTCCATATTCTTTTGTTCTTCTTTTATTCGAGTTAATTGATCTGTGAAATCCTTTGACCACCTTAATTTTTGATACAGTGACCGGAAGCCTGTTTGATACGATTATCAATCTTCTCAAATTATTTCCTGTTGATAAATATGAATTTTAAAAATTATAGTGGCAAAGTTGTGATAATTTTATCACAAGCAATAAACTTAATTATGAGCTTATATTTTTAGACAGAAATATTTTTTAAAATTCTTAATATGATTTACACGAATTGGTTATAATTTACTAGACTACATATTAACACTAAACAAAAATTTCTTGATATTTAAGTTAATACATGAACATTTTTAATAACATAAGCAGGCTAAGCATATTAGCTGTAATTCTATTTATTATAGCTTTACTAGGATATTCAATATTTGGAAATAATAAAAATACCGTTAAGTCTTCTCCATTAATCGGAAAAGTAGCCCCTAACTTCACATTAAAATCATTTGATCACCAAAATGATATCAAACTTGAAGATTATAAAGGAAAGGTTATTTTGTTAAATTTCTGGTCTTCATGGTGCGTTCCCTGTAAAGAAGAAGCAAGGGCCCTTGATTTTGCGTGGAATAAATTCAAGGATGATAACGTGGAGTTTATTGGAATTAATATTTGGGATAACGAATTGCAAGCTAAATCATTTTTGGATAACTACAATGTTGTATATAAAAATGGATTTGATCCTACCAGTTCAATACAAGTGGATTATGGTGTCGCGGGAGTTCCTGAAACCTATATTATCAATCCATCGGGATTAGTTGTAGAAAAATATAACGGCGCATTGGATTTAAAGATAATTGAATATTTTATAAAAATAGCGAGACTATCAGACTAATAATCAATAGTGAATAGTTACAACTTCAATAAGACTTTAATTAAATATTCAACATTTTTTATATTTTGCATCTTTATCTTAAACAATTCCCTTTATTCTAACAACATTGAAAATGAAGTTAATCAAATTTCTTATCAACTAATGTGCCCCGTATGCCAAGGTCAGACAGTATCAGAATCAAATTCGGATCTCGCTATAGACATGCGATTAATTATTAAGAGAAAATTAGAAGAAGGACAATCAAGGGAAGAAATATTATCTTATTTTGTCGAGAGATACGGCGAAACTGTATTAGCATCTCCACCAGTTAAAGGAATAAACTGGATACTTTGGGCTTCGCCCCTAATAGCAATTTTTGTTGGTGTAATTTTTATACATTTTTATCTTTCTAGAACAAAAGAAATGCCAAGGGATCAAGCTTCTAGCAGAAAAAATAATACAAATAAAGATTCAGATATAGAATACAAAAAAATAATTGAAAAAGAACTGAAAAACCTGGATTAAATTAAAATCATTGAACAATAAATTTCTTTATCCCCTCTAAAATTTCATCATATTGTTCATCCACCTTAAACCACTTAATTTCTTTATCTTTCTTCAACCAGGTCATCTGTCGTTTTGCAAGCCTTCTTGTTTCCATTTTAATTTTCTCAACAGCTTCCTCCAGCTTACACAGTTCATCTAAGTAATCATTTATTTGCTTATAACCAATTGATTGCATAGGTTTTATGTTATTCTTAAAATCCATTTTTCTAATCTTTAAAACCTCGTCGACCAGCCTCCCGGATATCATAGTATCAACCCTTTGTTCTATTCTGGATTTTAATTCTTCAGTTTCTATATAAGCTCCAATTTTGTAATATTCATAGGGATTATCGGCAAACCGATGTTCATGCTGCAAATCAGATATCTTCTCACCAGTCAGATAGTGTACTTCCAACGCTCTTTCAACCCTTATGTAATCATTGGTATGAATGCGGGCTGCGGAAACCGGGTCCACAATATTTAGACAGTTATGCAAGTAATCATTACCAAATTTAGTTTTTTTTTGTCTTAAATAATCCCTATATTCCTTATCGGATGGAATTCCATCAATAATTCCGGAAAGTAAAACTTTAATATATAAATATGTTCCTCCAACCAATATTATATTGATTGAACTGTTTTGAAGCTTCTCTATAAGATAATCAGCATCTTTCTTAAATAACCCCGCGTTGTATTCTTCTTCCGGATTAATTATATCAATTAGATGATGAGGAATGTTATTTCTATCATCTATAGAGGGTTTAGCCGTTCCAATATCAAAATGCCTATAAAGCTGCATAGAATCGGCATTAATAATTTCAGCTCTTATATCTTGGGCAATTCTTATTCCAAGATCACTTTTTCCCGATGCAGTAGGCCCTAAAATAACAAGTAACTTTGGTTTTTGCATAAAATGGAATAAGAAATCAAAAATAGTTACATTATTTTATTAACAGGGGGGAGAGCTTAATTGCTGAGGAAAATCTAATTCGCTTTATTCCTGTAATTCTCAATATCCTCGTCTAACGCGGCTTTCCTGCTTAGCCTTACCTTTCCATCATTTTCCTTGGCTAAACACTTAACCAAAAGCTCATCACCTTCTTCAAGAATATCAGTTACTTTTTTTACCCTTGTATGTGCCAATTCAGAGATATGGACTAATCCGTCTTTTCCCTTTGCTATTTCTACAATTGCACCAAAATCCAAGATCTTTTTAACAGTTCCAAGATAAATTTTCCCAATCTCAATCTCCTTCACCATTTCCTCAATTATACTTCGAGCTTTATTAGATGCGTCACGATCGGTAGATGATATGCTCACCTTACCACTATCATCTATGTCAATCTGGACCCCTGTAGTCTCAATAATTTTTTTTATATTTTTGCCAGATGGACCTATTACATCTTTAATTTTCTCAGGATTGATGTTTATAGTTATTATCTTAGGAGCATATACAGAAATATCTGATCTGGGCTCTGAAATTACTTCGTTCATTTTGCTCAGTACAAAAAGTCTTGCCTCTCGAGCCTGATTTAAAGCTTTAGTTAGAATTTCTTTTGTAACACCCTTAACCTTAATATCCATTTGCAGGGCAGTAACACCATCTTTTGTACCGGTGACTTTAAAATCCATATCACCCAAATGATCTTCATCCCCAAGTATGTCCGATAAGATTACAAAATCGTCATCCTCCTTTATTAATCCCATTGCGATTCCGCCAACGGGATCAGATATTGGCACCCCGGCATCTAACAAAGACAAACTGGCTCCACAAACTGTAGCCATTGATGAAGAACCGTTGGATTCAAGTACGTCGGATACTACCCTTATTGTGTAGGGGAAATCATCTTTTTTAGGCAATACCGCCAGTAATGCCCTTTCAGCCAAAGCTCCATGACCAATTTCCCTTCTCCCCGGACCTAACCTGTGCCCAACTTCACCAACACAAAATGGAGGGAAATTATAATGAAGCATAAAACTCTTAGTTATATCACCTTCAAGTGCATCAATTCTTTGTTCATCGTATGTAGTACCCAAAGTTGAGGTAACTATCGCTTGTGTTTCACCCCTAGTAAACAGAGCAGAACCATGGGTTCTTGGCAAAAGACTAACCTCCCCGCTAATATTTCTTATGTCGGTATAACTTCTTCCGTCAATACGTATCTTCTCTTTTACAATCATCCCTCTCACTACATCCTTCATCAACTTGTCAAAGGCCTTTGAGACGGCGGCTTCATTTCCAGTAGATTCGACACTGAAATGATCTGTTATTTCTTTATAAACAGATTGAATCAATTCTTTTCTCTCAATCTTTGAACTAATCATTAAAGCGGCTTTAAGCTTATCTCTGGCAAAGGAACTAACATTCTCAATCAAATCCTCATCCTCAATCAATACTGGGATTTCCCTCTTTATGATCTCGATATTCTCGATTAGTTTCTTTTGTTGATTTATGAACTTCTTTATATTTTCATGAGCAAACATAAGAGCATCAACAATATCGTTTTCATTAACAATATTTGCACCACCTTCAACCATAACAATTGCCTCTTCAGTACCGGCTACAATAATATTCATGTCGCTACTCGCGATCTCAAGTCTGGTTGGATTGCAGATAAAGTCATTATCCTTTCTTCCCACTCTTACAGCTGCCAGCGGTCCCTCAAAAGGTATATCCGATACAGTTAATGCAGCAGATGCAGCAGTAATTGAAAGCACATCCGGATCATTATCTCGATCAGCCGACAATACAGTAACAATCACTTGGGTAGGAAATGAAAATTCTTTTGGTATTAAAGGACGTATCGGTCTGTCTATCAACCTTGAAGTTAGTACCTCCTTTTCACTGGGTCTTCCTTCTCTCTTGAAATAACCACCCGGTATTTTACCTGCAGCCGAAGACTTTTCCTGATAGTTAATCGTTAACGGGAGAAAATCCTCTCCCTCGATTTTTTCTTTTGTAGATACAACTGTTGCCAATACAACAGTCCCTTCATATCTGGCCATTACAGCACCACTAGCCTGTTTAGCTATCTTACCGGTTTCCAGTTCAAAACTTTTACCATTGATACTGGCTTCAATATTTATTACTTCATTTTTTATCAAAATATTCCTCCATACATTTTCTATTATCTTCTCAGACCCAATTTCTGGATTAATTCCGGATATGTATTGGGATTTACTCTTTTAATATAGTTCAACAGCTTTCTCCGTTTTGCTACCATTGATACCAATCCCCTTCTAGAATGATGGTCCTTTGGCGATGATTCTATATGGGAAGCAACATCTTCAATCCGTTTTGTTAATAATGCAGCTTGAACCTCCGGAGACCCTACATCATTTGGACTAAGCCTATATTGTTCAATTATTACTGACTTCTCTTCTTTATCTACTACCATTTAATACCTCCGAATTAAATAAAATTAATTAAACACCCTTAGTAGTTTATACACCTTTCGATCATCCTCTAACTTACCCAAATCATTTGAATTTACAAGTGCTTTAACTATTGATACTATTTTTGAATTATTTAGCACTTTCAATTTTTCTCCTACATTAAAAGAAGGCAACTCATAACCAAGAAGATCAATTTTACTAATCTGCTTCCCATTTAGTATATATGCCGATAATTCTTTGCCAATATCAATAGTTTTTAAATTCTTTAAGACATTTTCAATGCTAAATAGTTTGATTTTGCCTATAATCAAGTCCTCCATTGAAACCGTATCTTTTAAATCAAAAACTCCATTCTGCAAACGTCTTAAATAGGACAGGTGTCCTCCATATCCCAACTTATTTGCTATATCGAATGCCAATGACCTTATATAAGTACCTTTAGAACATTTTACGAAAAATCTGATTAATGGAAGATCAAATTTTATCAATTCCAATTCTGCAATTTCTACCAGTCTGGGTTCTCTGTCGATTATTATTCCCTTCCTAGCAATTTCATATAATCTCCTGCCATTATGCTTTAAGGCTGAGAACATTGGCGGTACCTGATGAATTTCTCCCCTAAATTCTTTAAACACATCGAATATCTCACTGTTTGTTAGTTTATTTATGGGTTTGGAAGAAATTACTTTACCAGTTTTATCTAATGTGTCAGTTTCTATTCCAAGTGTAAGTTCCGCTTCATATATTTTATACCGATCATCCACAAAAGGAATAGCTTTTGTCGCTCCATTTAGAAATACTGGGAGAACCCCGGTAGCGAAAGGATCAAGTGTACCGTTATGACCGGCCTTCCTAGTATTTAACAACCTTTTAACCTCATGAATTACTTTATTGGATGTAATTCCTTCCGGCTTGTCGACAACTAAAACACCGTTCATAATAATTCCTTATTTATTGCCGAGTATATTTTTTTCTTAACGTCGTCAAGTTTTCCATCGATTGTACACCCGGCAGCCTTTTTATGGCCTCCTCCACCAAATAAACCTGCGATTTTTGCCACATCGGTGTCTCCCTTGGATCTTAGACTTATTTTCCAGCTAATGCCATTGTGATCTTCCTCTCTAAACAACACAGCGACTTCTATACCATTAATACTCCTGGGATAGTTTATTAAACCTTCGGAGTCTTCTCTTTCAGTGCATGAATTCTTAAACATACTTTTAGTTACAGAGAATGATGCTATTTTTTTATTATTTGAAATTTCTAAACTTGGCAGTGCTAAACTTAATAATTGGAGCTTATTTACAGATTCATTTTCATACAAATTTACTGATATACTTTCTGGATCTGCTCCAAAACCCATTAATTCTGCTGCTAAATTTAAGGTTTCCGGTGTTGTATTCGAATACCTAAACGATCCAGTATCACCAACTATAGTTGCATAAATATTAGTTGCAATATCTTTATTGATCTTAACTCCAAGGGATTTGAGAAGCTTATATACAATTATTCCGGTTGAAGATGCCGTGTTATCAAATATCGATATATCTGCAAAACCTTCATAAGTATCATGATGATCGATTGTTATCGAACTGCAGAATTTTATTTCATTAAACTTCTCGGCCAAGTCATCTCCGACTCTATATAAATTTGAACAATCCAATATAAACAATACATCCCTAAATTCATCGATTTTTTCAAATGAGGTGTTTATCATTATTGATCCGGGCAAGAATTGTAATATCCTAGGAACTCCATCTCTATTATACAAGAACACATGTTTATTTATTTCCAACAGACCAAGAGCTAATCCTAGCATCGATCCCAGGGAATCCGCATCGGGGTTTAAATGTGAGGTAATAAAAAAATTTTGACTTTCATGTACAACCTTTAATACATTTTTGAAATCAATCAAGTTTTTCCTCTCTGAGCAAACGATCAATTCTGTATCCTGTTTCCAAGATCTGATCAGATTTAAAAGTCAAATCCGGTATTCTTTTTAATCTGAGTATTTTAGTAAGTTCTCTCTTTATATACTTACTGGCGCTTAATAAACCTATTAAAACCTCGTCATTATTTTCATGGCTTATATAGTTAGTAAAATAAATGGTTGCATTTTTCAAATCATCCGTAATTCTTATATCTGTTAAAACAACACCATCAATACGAGGATCTTTAATCTTTCCCTTTACTATCATTTCAGATATTTCTCTAATTATTAATTCTCCAACCCTTTTAGACCTTTTGAATGAATGAGTCAAAATTAACTCCTAAAAATGCATTATTTCTAACTCTTGGTCTGTAATCTGAACCAATCCTGTGGAATTTATAAAGCTTAGCACCTTATCGAGCACAGAATTTACATACGGTGTTTCATTGCTAACAAAGGAGATACCAATAGTTGCTTTTTGCCAGAAATCTAAAGAATCTACCTCGGATATTGATATGTTTCCAAAGCGTGAATGGATTTTATCAATTAAACTTTTAACTATCTGCCTTTTCCCCTTTAAAGATCTGTTACCATCAAGGTAAAGTTCGATCTTCAACAACCCAATAACCATGTTAAAGCTCTTGTTTCTGTTCCTCTATGACGTAAAGCTCCAAAACATCCCCAACTTTAATATCGTTAAAATTTTCAATACCGATCCCACATTCATAACCAGATTGAACCTCTCTTGCATCATCCTTGAAACGTTTCAACGACTTTAACTTACCCTCATTAATTATAACTCCGTCTCTAAGCACTCTAACATTATCATTTCTCGAAACTCTGCCATCACTCACCATGCACCCTGCTATAGTTCCCAATTTTGATATATGAAAAGTTTCTTTAATATCCACGTGTCCGACAACCTTATCCATAAGAATAGGCTCCAATAGACCTTCCATAGCACTTTTAACACGGCTTATAAGGTCGTATATAATTGTGTGCAACTCTAATGACACACCTTCTTTTTCAGAAATAGCCAAAGCATTGGCGTCGGGCCTAACGTTAAAACCAACCACGATTGCATTGGAGGCGCTTGCAAGCAGGATATCCGATTCCGTTATTGCACCTACCCCATCATGAACTACCTTGACATTGCATTTATCAGTACCAAGTTTTAATACCGAGTCTTTAAGAGCTTCTACGGAACCTTGTGTATCTGCCTTTAATATTAATGGCAGCTCCTTTACATCCTTTTTTTCAATAGAATCAAAAAGATTATCTAGTGAATGCTTTCTTTCTTCAGATACAAGGTTTATTCTCTTCTTCGATTCCCTGTGCGAAACAACGTCTTTAGCAGTTCTATCGTCTTTAACTACATAAAATTTTTCACCTGCGTTAGGAACTCCTGATAGCCCCATAACCTCCACAGGTATGGAGGGACCGACGCTTAATATCTTATTATTGGCATCATCGGTTAATGCCCTAATCTTGCCATAAGTAGTGCCGGCTACAATGAAACTCCCAACTTTTAGAGTGCCTTCTGTAACAATTATGGTTGCAACTGGCCCCCAGCCCTTACTTAGTTTAGACTCTACAACTACTCCGTTAGCCCTTTTATTTATATCTGCTGTCAGTTCAAGAACTTCGGATTGGAGTATAATTAATTCCAATAAATCATTTAATCCCTCCTTGGTTTTTGCAGATACTTCGGCAAATAATGTATCACCACCCCATTTTTCATCCAACAACCCGATATCCGACAACTCCCTCCTAATCTTATCAGTATCAGCGCCTTGTTTATCAATCTTGTTAATAGCTACAATTATTGGAACATTCGCCACTTTTGCATGATTAACAGCTTCTACCGTTTGAGGCATAACGCCATCATCAGCAGCAACAACTAAAATGACAATATCTGTTACTTTGGCACCTCTTGCCCTCATAGAAGTGAATGCTTCGTGGCCAGGGGTATCAATGAATGCTATTTGCTTATTGTTAACACTTACACTATAAGCACCGATATGTTGAGTAATGCCGCCCGCCTCACCTCCAACAACATTAGTTTCCCTTATAGAATCTAGCAATGTTGTTTTACCGTGATCAACATGACCCATTACTGTTACCACAGGAGGTCTAGGACCTATATTGGTATCAGACTCATCAGAAACTTTATCAATTAGATAATCTTCTTCTTCATACTTATCAACTGTTATTTTATAATCAAATTCCTCTGCAACAATAATTGCTGTTTCATAGTCAACAGATTGATTTATTGTTGTTTTCATACCTAGGGCCAGAAGTTTCTTAATAACATCACCAGCTTTAACACTCATTCTTTTTGCTAAGTCACCTATTATGATAGACTCGGGAATTTTAATATTTCGCGCTGATGGTTTTGCGGGAAACTGTATTACTTTCGCATCATCAGTTTCAATACTCAGAATTGAACCTTTATTTTTAAGTTTAGCCGCACTTGAAGATCTTATTTTTTGAACTCTATCGGGAAAACCTCTTTTCTGTTTGCGATCTTCTACTAAATACTCCCGCCTCCTTCCATGCAGTTTAGTCCTAAACGCCTTCCTCAGTTCTTCTAAAGTATCTTCATCAATTATTTCTTCTTTTGTTGGTTTGACTTTTTTTAATTTCTTTTTCTGAACCTTAGGCCTTGTTTCATCTTTTGCTTGTTCTCCGAATTTATCAAGATTACCTTTTTTATCTATTCCTTTATCTTCAATCACTTTGTCTTTTGAAGTATCATCAATCAAATCAGGAATCTCATCCTCTGAAATTGAATCCAGCTGATTTGCAACTTCAACATCATCTTCTGGTTCGATCGTATCATTTATTTCATTTATGTGATCAATATTTATTACTTCATCAATCTTGACCTTATCAGTTTCTATATTGCTAGTATTTATAGATACCTCTTGAGTTTCTTGATTTTCAATCTTCTCTTTTATATCAGGAGGTTGATCAACGGGTTGCAACTGTTCCTTTATTTCTTCCTCTTGTACTATTTGCTTCTTTTTCTTTCTGAGGACTACCCTGTTACCTTTTCTTCTTTCGACAATCTCCTCCCCCGAATCAGTCTTAAATACCTTTACTTCCTCTTTTACTTCCTCTTTTGGAGATGAATTGGTAATGACAGAGTCTTCCAATGGTACGTTAGTTTTACCTAACGATTTAGTTATTTTGTCCGCCTGGTCTTCAGAAACTGAACTTGCATGACTTTTAAGAGAAATCCCTATTTTGCCTGCTGCATCAATAACCGTTTTATTGGTCAATCCTAATTTTTTTGAAAGTTCATAAACTCTAACGGACATATATATACACCTAAAGCATTTAAATTTTATGCAAACCTATTGTGTTACCTGCTCCTTGTTATTCTTCTCTGTTTTATCTTTTTCATCAGGAACAGTCATCTTCTCCAACCTGTTCTTTAATATGTATCTTGCTCCTGTTTGTACCTTAATTGCATCTTCCTCCGATTTAAAACTAGCCGTTTTAGTAAGTAGTTCCGGGTCACAAAATGCTATATCCTCTAAGGTCTGAAAACCTTCGCTGTATAAAAGATTTGCGGTTACTTCACTCACGTTGGGTAGTGACATAAGAAGTGAAACAATTTCTTTTTGTTCTTGTTTAACTTGAGATTCAGTTTTAATGTCAATATTCCATTCGGTCAATTTTGAAGCAAGTCTAACATTTTGTCCTCTCCTCCCTATAGCGAGTGATAGCTGATCATCATCAACAATAACTTCCATTGATTTATTGTCTTCATCAATTATAACCTTGCTAACCCTTGAAGGAGATAGAGCATTGCAAGCGAATTTTGCAGGGTCTTGAGACCATGGAACTATATCAATTTTTTCTCCTCGGAGTTCCTGAATAATATTCTGAACTCTTACTCCCCTCATTCCAACACAAGCTCCAACTGGATCAACATCAGAATCATTGGATACAACTGCAATTTTAGTCCTGATTCCAGGATCACGGGAAAGAGACTTTACTTCCACAATTTTATCGCCTATTTCAGGAACTTCAGATTGAAACAACTTTTTTACAAAATCCTTGTGAGTTCTGGAAAGAATAAGCTGAGGACCTTTTTTTGTATCTATAATGTCATACAGTATCGCCCTTACCCTCTCCTTTGGCTTATAATATTCCTTTGGTACTTGATGTTCCGGTGTTAAAATCGCTTCTGTTCTTCCCAGATCAACGATCACATTTCTTCTTTCCATTCTTCTTGCAATCCCACTAACAAGTTCTCCTTTTCTGTTCTTAAATTCTTCGTATATTACCTTTCCTTCCGCTTCCTTAATTTTTTGTAATATTTTCTGCTTTGCATTCTGTATGGCAATTCTGGTAAAGTCAGGGCTGATCTTAAGACCAATTAAATCCCCAACCTCCGCATCTGGATCCAAATCTATGGCATCATTCAGTTTAATTTCCACATTTGGGTTATCTACATTTTCAACAACAGTCTTAAATTCAAACAGCTCTACCTCGCCTTCATCATCGTTGTAATGAACTTCTAGCTCCTTATCAATATCATCCATTTTAAAGAGCTTATAGGCTGCCGTTAAAACAGCATCCTCTATTGCTTTAACTATCACATCCTTATCAACCCCTTTATCTTTGCTTACTGAATCAAGAACCCTGCTTAAATCAGTTGAAGGTGCCATTTTTACCCCCTAAAACTCAACTTCTAGATTTGCTTTTTCTATTGACTCGTATGGAATGTTATATATTCCACCGCCATCCTCTTCAATGTTTAATAAATCATCCCTAAATTCCAAAATCTTACCTATAAATACCTTTCTTCTGTCAAATAAGTTTCTAGTCTTAATTTTTATTCTGTTGCCGATAAATTTTTTATAATCGGTTCTCTTTTTCAAAACCCTGTTAAGACCTGGTGAAGAGACCTCCAATGTATATGAACACGGAATAGGATTATGGATATCGAGCAGGGTACTCAGCTCTCTGCTAACTTCAGCGCATTCATCAACATTTATACCACTTTGTTTATCGATATAAACACGCAATATTCCCCTATTCCTATTTCCTTTATACTCAATATCAACCAATTCTAAACCTTCTTTGTCCAGTATAGGAATAACAATTTCTTCAACAATATTCTCTATTTCCCGATTTAGTGTTGTCATATCTTAACTCACTTATTAAAATT
This sequence comes from Thermodesulfobacteriota bacterium, assembly GCA_036476895.1. GTDB lineage: Bacteria > Desulfobacterota_D > UBA1144 > Nemesobacterales > JAZGCJ01 > JAZGCJ01. The sequence goes on along the minus strand of JAZGCJ010000086.1, from coordinate 5,871 downwards.
ATTATAAAAAAAGCGGGTTTTTACCCGCTTATATAGTAAAGTTTACCCAAGTGGACAAGGTTCAGCAAGTGTTTCTAATATCAACAAACGTTCTAACTATCTACTTTATTAATAATTGATATCATCATAAAAATAAAATGTTTAATAGCATAAAAGCATACGTTTTAAATTTTATAAAAAGAGTAATTTTGATATTGAGGCTTGATAATACCATTTATTATGAAATTGAGCGTAATAACAACTTAATAATAGAGGCCATTTTAATAGTTGTAATTTCCGGGTTTAGCAGAGGATTGGTCAATTATCAATTATTAGGATTTTCAACTATATCTTTTTCCATAATATCGGAAATCATCGGTTGGTTTTTAAGAAGTCTTTTTATTTTCTTCATTGGAATGCAAATACTGCATAAAAAGGCCAATATACACAAAATAATAAGAACCATCGGATTTACATATTCCCCGGCCATTCTAAGTTTTCTGGGCATAATCCCCTACCTTGGATTCTCAATAAGATTTATACTGATTTTCGCATGGATTGAGATAGTAACCATCATTGCTACAAAAAGATTATTTGATTGTGAAACATACCAAGCAATAATAGTTGTAATTATGAGCTTTATACCATACCTAGCATTTAGAATTTTAATGTTATTTATTTAGTATTCGCTATAAAATTCACTTGATCTTCAGATTTTTCAATGTTTATTTCCTAAATACTCCAGTTCAATTTCTCTCAGCTTTTTTATTTGTTTTTGCCTTTCATCAGCAGTTTCAAATTCAAGCTTTTTTGCTGCAGATTTCATTTCCCTGGTTAATTTCTGAATTAATGGAGATATTTTTTCCGGAGAGATGCCTTCATAGTCATATTCCTCATCCTTACTTACAGTCAGATAGTCAGCTTCGTAAACCGAGGATAATATATTGTTAATTCCCTTCTTCACACTCATTGGTGTAATATTGTGAACTTTGTTGTATCTCATTTGAAGCTTCTTCCTCCTCCCCGTTTCCATTATTGCAGATCTCATGGACTTTGTTATCACATCTGCATAGAGAATTGCTTTTCCCCTTATATTTCTGGCACACCTGCCAAAAGTTTGTATCAGCGATGTTTCAGATCTCAGGAAACCTTCTTTATCCGCATCTAATATCGCCACAAGTGATACCTCCGGAATATCTAACCCCTCCCTAAGTAGATTTATCCCGACCAAAACATCAAATTTGCCTAACCTCAAATCCCGAATAATCCTAATCCTCTCAAGGGTTTGAATTTCTGAATGTATATACTCAACCTTAAAATTAAATTCCCTTAAGTATTCAGTTAAATCCTCTGCCATGCTTTTTGTCAGAGTAGTAACCAGAATCCTGTCACCCATCTCAATTCGATCCCCAATTTGATCAATAAGATCATCTACCTGATTTTGTGCCGACCTTATCTCAGTCTCAGGTTCTGCAAGACCAGTTGGTCTGATAATTTGCTCGGCCACAGAATAATCCGATTTATTCAGTTCGTATTGGCCGGGTGTAGCTGATACATAAATTGCCTGTGTAATAATCTCTTCAAACTCTTCAAAATTCAGTGGTCTGTTATCCAAAGCTGAAGGAAGTCTAAATCCGTTATCCACAAGGGTAATCTTCCTGCTTCTGTCCCCTCTGTACATTCCCCGTATCTGAGGTACGGTCTGATGACTTTCATCCAAAATAAATAACATATCATCGGGGAAATAATCTATTATTGTCCAAGGCTTTTGGCCCGGGGCTCTGCCTGAAATATGCCTTGAGTAATTTTCGATACCCGGACAAAAGCCCATAGTCTCCAATAACTCAATATCGAAATTTGTCCTTTCTTCAAGTCTGTCTCTCTCCAAAAATAGCCCGTTTGCTTCAAGATAGCTTAACCTTTCTTTCAGTTCCTTCTTTATGTTATCAATTGCAATTTTTATCTTATCTTCAGGAGCAACGTAGTGTGTACCTGGAAATATCGTAGTTTTCTTTAAAAATTTAATTGTTTTACCTGTATCCGGATCTATCTGCTTTATTGCATCTACAAAATCCCCAAAAAATTCAACTCTTACTGCGGTTGTTTCCTCATGTGAAGGCAATACATCAATCACATCACCCCTTATTCTAAAAGTTCCCCTTTTAAGTACCGTTGATGTCCTTGAATAATGACTATTTTTCAAGCTGTCGATTAATCTTGCCCTCCCTATCTTCATTCCCTTTTTTATTGTTGTATGCATTCCATAGTAATCCTCGGGCGCACCGATACCATAGATTGAAGATACGCTTGAAACAATGACTACATCTCTCCTTTCAAAAAGAGATGATGTTGCCTCGTGTCTTAACCTGTCGATGTGTTCATTAATGGATGCATCTTTTGCAATGTAAGTGTCCGTTTGTGGAATATATGCTTCCGGCTGATAATAATCATAATAACTAACAAAATAGTGAACAGCATTGTTTGGAAAGAACTGTTTTAATTCCCCGTAAAGCTGGGCTGCAAGTGTCTTATTATGAGCTATTATTAAAGTGGGACGGTTTAGTCTTGAGATTAGGTGTGCAATTGTAAAAGTCTTTCCACTACCAGTCACACCGAGAAGAACCTGATGTTTTTTACCACTCAACACACCCTTATGAAGCTGGTCGATAGCCTTTGGCTGGTCGCCTTTGGGTTCATAATCACTTACAAGTTCGAACTTTAGTGACACGCATTATATAATACTTAATTTAAATAAATATCTCTTAATTATTGGCGGGCTTTACCAATATATAGAAGGGCAATTAAAAATGACCGGTATTGTATTTAGATCTTATTTCAAGAAGCTTCTTTCTTTGTTTAGGTGTTAAAACACTCCTTATCTTAATTCTCATATTAAATCTTACTTGACGGAGATCACCTCTTATTGATTCAACATTTTTAGATGCTTTGAATATTTGATCTTCTGGTGTGTTTGGACTATTTATCATTCTATTTAATTCAGATTCTCTTCTCTTCAACCTATTGTTTAAGGAAATAATTTCCCCCTTATTCCTATTAAATACCTGATCTATTTGATTTATCTGTCTATCTGACAGATTTAAAGCCTTAATAATGTCACGATGCTTCCACCATTTGAAACTTAGATCACTAGCATCTGCTTTACCCGCAAACAAGATTGCAAATAAAAGTATTAGTGTTACGCCCAGTAATATCCTCAATATATTTAGCCTCCTAATCAACAATGTCACTTAATATTCCATGGACCATAAACTTCAAGAATCTCAGTTACATTCCTAGAGATCGAATTATCAACATCGATAAGCAGCATCTCATCCCGCTTGTCCAGATCAGTAAAACTTACATTTGTATTTCTAGACGAAAACAAACTGAATATAAAAACACCTATTATCAAAATTGACACAAATGAGCCAACCAATGTCCAGCCAGTTCTCCGACTGCGAAAAAAATTCAGGTAACCAGTATTCGTCTTTGATTCTGACATTTCTACTTTATTCCAAAAATCTGACACATAGTTGCCTTTAGGTTCAATATCTTCTATATGTTCAAGAGCTTCCCAACTTCTTTTTAAATTTTCATAATACTCCTTATATTCAAGTTTTTCAGAAATGAGTTTCTCTACACTAATTAATTCTTCCCCAACAAGGTCACCTGATAAATATCTTATTATTCGATCTTTATCATGTTCGTTGATCATATTATTTCCCCTCATTAAATTTTTTTTTCAACTTTTCAGTTAATTTAATTCTTCCTCTGTACACATACGTCTTTACGGCGGAAACGGTACAACCTATAACTTCCGACACTTCATCATACGAAAACCCTTCATACTTACATAGTATTATAGCAGTTCTTTCATTGTCAGATAAAGAACCTAATGCATCAAATATAATATTTTTCATCTGATTTCTATAAATAATTTCGTAAGATTCCTCAGAATATTCGACATTCAGCTCCCCATAATTCTCATTTATTTCATCCAGACTGCTGCTACTGTTCGTCCTTTTTACCTCAGTTATACACACATTCGTCGCAATTCTGTATAGCCAAGTAGTAAATTTTGCTTCAGGTTTGTAGTTCTTTGCCGCTCTGTACACCCTGAGAAAAACCTCTTGTGTTAAGTCCTCGGACAATTCCCTTTTGTTCGTAAACCTGTAAATAAAATTTAACACGCCCTTATAATGTCTTCTCATTAATTCAGAAAACGAACTACTGTCGCCTGCCTTTGCCTTCAACATAAGGTCGATATCACTACTGTTATGCATAACTCGATTTATATAAATTAATAACTATCAAAACGTAAAAAAGTTACCTTATACTAAATAAACTTTTTATTCAGTAAAATAACAATAATATTATTTCATAGAATTAATTGTTTATCTGATAAGATTAAATGAAGAAAAAGGGTAAAGCTTATTTAATTGGTGCAGGACCGGGCGATCCGGGTCTTTTAACTTTAAAAGGGAAAAAATATCTCAGCAGATCCGATGTTATCATATATGACAACCTCATTAATCCTTCACTACTAAATTACGCAAAAGAAGGTGCAAAAATCTATTATGTTGGAAAAAAGTCGGGTCAGAAAGAACTGTCACAAAATAGAATTAACAAATTATTGATTGATAATACGCTTAAAGGTAAAACAGTTGTAAGATTAAAAGGTGGTGATCCCTTTATATTTGGAAGAGGGGGTGAAGAGGCCATAGCGCTGGTTAATAAAGGAGTTGATGTGGAAATAATTCCTGGTGTAAGCTCCGTGTCTGCAGCACCTTCATATGCAGGAATACCCCTAACCCATAGAGACCATAACTCTTCTTTCCTAGTGGCAACCGGCCATGAGGATCCTAAGAAATCAAAGTCTAATCTTCCATGGAGATATATGTCAGAAGTTGGCACACTAGTATTTCTAATGGGGCTTGGCAATATAAAAAAGAATATGAAAAAACTGATGGAAAACGGGAAATCGCCTTCTACGCCTGCTGCGGTAATCAGCCGTGGCACATATGCAAATCAAAAAACTATTATAGGAACAATTGAAAACATCGCAAGCAGAGTCGATAAAGATAATCAGGTTACTTCACCCGCCGTAATTATCATAGGAGATGTGATTAAGCTTAGGGATAAGATTAACTGGTATGAGAAAAAACCACTATTTAACAAAAAGGTTATTGTCACACGCGCCAAAAAGCAGTCAAGCGACATTATTGAACAGTTAAGTTATCTGGGAGCTGAACCTATAGAATTCCCCTCCATTGAAATCTCAAAACCCAAAAGCTGGAATAAAGTCGACAATGCTATCAGAAACATAAACAAATATGATTGGCTGGTGTTCACAAGCACAAATGGAGTTGAGTCATTTTTCGACAGACTTAAGGATAAGGGTATCGATATTAGGGAATTAAATGGGTTAAAAATAGCGGCTATAGGACAAGAAACTGCAAATGCAATTAACAAAAGAGGGATATTGGTCAACATAATCCCCGAAGATTACAGAGCGGAAGGTTTAATAAACTCATTCTCTGGCATTGATTTAGCTGGAAAGAAATTTCTTATACCAAGGGCAAAAAGGGCAAGAAAAATATTGCCAGAATCATTTAAGAATTTGGGTGCTAAGGTAGATATAGTATCCGTTTATGAAACGAAAATGCCGAACAATAGTAACCAAAGGGAAATAAGAAAATTATTAAAAAATAATCAAATAGATATAATCACCTTTACAAGTTCATCCACAGCTAAAAACTTTATATCCACTTTTCCAGAGCTTAACAGGCGAAATAGAGCAATCATTGCATGCATAGGACCCATAACTGCGAATACAGTTCGAAAATTCGGATTAAAACCTGATATCATAAGTAAAAAATTTACAGTTTCATG
>JAZGCJ010000085.1:0-7603 GCA_036476895.1 Thermodesulfobacteriota bacterium | reverse complement strand
TGAGGGCAGTTGGGGCGGAGGGTTTGGTAGCGGAGGTATCGATACCGGAGAGGGTGGATGAGGCATTGGAGCAGCTAGGGGAGCGGGAGCGAGAGGTGGTGAAGATGCGATTTGGTATAGGTTATGGAGGAGAGGGTTACACGCTTGATGAGATAGGGAGGAGGTTTAATTTAACGAGGGAGAGAATCAGGCAAATTGAAAAAAATGCTCTAACCAGGTTGAAGAGATCAAGATCGGCAAATATATTGAAAAGCCTGATATAGTTATATTCCTGTAATTTATTTCACTAAATGTTATTTTATTACATCGGTGAGCTATAGTGAAGGATAGGGATATTACCAGGATAATAGAGATATTAAATAAGAGCTCAAGAAAATGGGAAGTCCCTATTGTTTCTTTTGTCGCGGAAACATCCCGCGATCCATTCAAAGTATTGATTTCAACCGTACTTAGCCTGAGAACGAAAGATGAAACAACCCGAGCGGCATCTGAAAGGCTTTTTAAATTAGCCGACAGTCCGAGCAAAATGCTAAAGCTTTCAGAAGGTGAGATACAAGAGGCAATTTATCCTGTTGGCTTCTACAGGGTTAAAGCCAAAAATATTCTGGATATATGCACCGAACTTGTTCACAAACATAACTCCAATGTGCCGGACGACCTCGATACCCTGTTAAAGTTAAGAGGGGTTGGAAGGAAAACAGCAAACCTTGTAATCTCGTTGGGATTTAATAAGCCTGGTATATGCGTTGACACTCACGTACACAGGATTTCTAACAGGCTTGGTTACATAAAAACAAAAAATCCCTTTGAAACAGAAATGGCTCTCCGATCCAAGTTACCAAAGAAGTATTGGATAGAATATAATGGTCTGTTGGTTGCCTTGGGCCAGCATCTGTGCAAGCCGGTTTCGCCCTTTTGCACCAAGTGCCCGGTTACCCGTTATTGTGACAGGGTTGGGGTGAGTAAAAGCAGGTGATTAATATTCTTAGGATACTTGAAAAGAGGCTTCATTTGATTATCCTATCTATCCGAAATAAGTTTATTTTTATCTGCTACTAAACCTGAATTTCGAAATAAAAAACAGGGGGCCTAACAGACTTGGCCGACATTCTCTTTTATATTTTCGCCGCGATATCCATAGCCGGAGCCATTTCGGTTGTATCCAGCAATAACCCGGTATCAAGCGCACTGTTTCTGGTATTAACACTTGCCTCTACAGCCGTGCTATTTATATTACTTTCCGCATATTTTATAGCAGTTATCCAGATACTTATTTATGCCGGGGCGATTGTGGTGCTGTTTTTGTTTACGGTTATGTTCCTGAACTTAAGAACGGGCTCTGACGGCTTTGACAAATTCAAGGTTCATATAAGGGTAATGATTCTATTCCTGATAATTGCCATAACAGGTCTATTAACAAGCTTTGGATTCAGGGATCAATATTACGGCAATGCAACCGGTGGTCCGGTTCTTGATGATTTCGGAACTGTTAAAGGGGTGGGCAGTCTGTTGTTTACAGACTACTTATTACCGTTCGAGTTAACATCAGTCCTGATAATAGTAGCCATAATAGGGGTTGTAGTGATTGCTAAAAGGAGGGTCGACTAGGTTTTGGAAATAAATCCGAGTCATTATCTGGTTCTCAGTTCAATACTATTTGTTATAGGGGTGTATGGAGTATTGGTCAGGAAGAATCTTTTGATCGTCCTGATGTGTCTCGAACTTATGCTTAATTCGGTAAATCTGGCTTTCGTGGCATTTTCCAAAATTCACGGCGATATGACGGGACATGTTTTTATGATTATGTCGTTAACGGTAGCTGCCGCGGAGATAGCGGTGGGTTTGGCATTGGTAGTGTCGATCTATAACCATAAGAAATCCCTGGACGTAGACTTGATTAAGTTTCTGAGGGGATAGATTTATTCTTTAATATGGATACAAACTTAATATTTTTAATAATACTTTTTCCTTTGCTTGGGGCCATAGTTAACGGGCTATTGTTTACAACGGGGTTGTGGAGAAGTTTTATCGGGGGCGGGAAAGAGGATGAAAAAAGATTAGTAAGCTTAGTAGGTTCAGGTGTAATTCTAGTTTCAGCCGTCTTATCCTCTTACCTATTTTTCAAATTGCTCGGGAATGAACCCTCTAACAGGGAATTGATTCAGCATCTGTTCGTATGGATTCCTTCAGGAGACCTTTCTGTTAGTTTCGAATTTCTGTTTGATCCCCTCTCGAGTGTAATGGCATTGGTGGTTACATGGATAAGCTTCTTCATACACGTTTATTCAATTGGGTACATGCATGAAGACAGGGATTACTCTAAATATTTTACATATTTAAATATGTTTGTTTTCTTCATGCTGCTATTGATTCTGGGAAACAATTTTGCGCTTATGTTTGTGGGCTGGGAAGGAGTTGGTTTGGCTTCCTACCTGTTGATTGGCTTTTGGTATGAGGATACCGGGAAGGCGTATGCTGGAAGAAAAGCCTTTATTGTAAACAGGATAGGGGACCTGGGTTTTATCCTGGGTATTTTTCTTATTTTCTTCATTTTTGGTTCTCTTAACTATCAAGAAGTATTTTCCAGGGCAGCTGACCCGATTTTTATGAGTTCTGTTTCCGGGGCCGTAATCACGGGGATTTGCTTGCTTCTCTTTGTAGGTGCGATCGGAAAGTCAGCGCAGTTGCCGCTTTATGTCTGGCTGCCTGATGCAATGGCCGGCCCTACACCTGTGAGTGCTCTTATCCATGCAGCCACAATGGTAACTGCGGGGGCGTATATGATGGCCAGATACAGCGTTTTTTATTCACAGTCCCCAACGGCGCAGTTCGTTGTTGTATCTATAGCAGCTATTACATCCCTCTTGGCGGCTACCATTGCAATGTCGCAGACGGATATTAAAAAGGTTTTGGCATATTCAACGGTGAGCCAGCTCGGCTATATGTTTATGGCTATCGGAGTTGGGGCGTATGCGGCCGGTATCTTTCACCTTGTTACCCATGCGTTTTTCAAGGCGCTGCTTTTCTTGGGCTCAGGCAGCGTGATTCATGCTCTATCGGGAGTACAGGACATTAGAGGGATGGGTGGATTAAGGAAGTTTATTCCGCTAACATCCATTACTTTTTTGATCGGCACACTGGCAATAGCGGGTGTTCCTTTTCTCTCAGGGTTTTTTAGCAAGGACGAAATACTTGCTTCAATATATGAAAACGGATACTTAATTCATTGGATTATTGCATTGGTAACGGTGATCCTCACCGCATTTTACATGCTTAGGCTGTATATACTCACTTTTGAAGGAAAAACTAGAATTCCGCTATTTGACAGGAGTTATATCCATGAATCACCGCTGACCATGACTTTGCCTCTTATAATATTGGCTGTTCTTTCAATATTTGGCGGGTATATTGGAGTTCCACAATTTATGGGTGAAATTCTGGGTATTCATAATTCAAGTATTTTTAAAGAGTATTTGCTTCCCTCGCTATATCTTTCACAGGAACATTACGGTGCACACCACCTATTCGGGCATTGGACGCTTGTGGGATTCTCTATTTTTGCAGCACTGATTGGGATTTTAGCGGCATTCTATATGTATTATCTGAATACTTCCTTGCCCGGTATGTTGACTAAAATAAATATTCTTAATTCCCTGTATAAATATTCTCTTGGTAAATGGTTTGTCGATGAATTTTACGATGCACTCATTGTAAAACCATTTAATAAACTGTCGGCTGATCTGTCATTATTCGACAGCGAAATAATTGATGGCGCTTTAGACGGTATTTCAATAAGGGTTAAGAGCACTGGTGCATTTATACAATCATTACAATCCGGAATGTTAAGGTTATATGCAACTTTAATGGTAATCGGGGCGATCGCAATAGTTATTTTCGTAGTCGTTATAGGAATGATTAGATAAAAAAAAGAGGCAATATGTATTATATTACCTCTTTAATGAACCATCCTAATCCTACTTTAAATTTGTTTTCTCTTACGCGTCAAAGTAAAGCATAAACTCGTATGGAACCGGTCTTAATTTTACGGGGTTAACCTCATTTTCCATCTTATATTCAATCCAGGTTTCAATCACATCTTCGGTAAACACATCTCCTTTCATAAGGAATTCATGGTCTTCCTCCAATGCTTTAAGCGCATCTTCCAGAGAACCTGGAACGGACGGTATCCCCGACAGTTCTTCAGGGCCGAGTGAATAAATGTCTTTGTCAAGCGGGTCTCCCGGGTCTATCTTATTTTCAATACCGTCTAATCCGGCCATTAGCATAGAGGAAAATGACAGGTATCCGTTACAAGACGGATCTGGGAATCTAACTTCGATTCTCTTGGATTTCGGACTTGGTGAATACATCGGGATTCTTACACCTGCACTTCTATTCCTGGCAGAATATGCAAGGTTAACGGGTGCTTCAAACCCCGAAACAAGTCTTCTGTATGAGTTGGTCGTGGGGTTGCTGAATGCACATAACGTCCTGGCATGCTTTAGTATTCCGCCGATATAGTACATTGCTATATTACTTATTCCGGCATAGCCCTTACCGGCAAATAATGGTTTGCCCTTCTTCCACAGGGATTGGTGAACATGCATGCCGGATCCATTATCATCAAAAACGGGTTTAGGCATAAAAGTTACGGTCTTTCCATACTTTCTTGCTACCATTCTTGTGATGTATTTATACCACATCATGCTGTCGCCCATTTCGAGCAACGGAGCATATCGCATATCGATCTCGCCCTGACCGGCGGTGGATACCTCATGGTGGTGAGCCTCAATTGCAATACCCATATTCTCAAGTTCTAAGACCATTTCAGATCTTAGATCCTGATAGGTGTCGGAAGGCGGGGTTGGGAAATATCCTTCCTTATGGCGGGGTTTGTAGCCCAGGTTTGGGCCTTCATCAGCGCCGGAGTTCCATATACCCTCTACCGAGTCAACAAAATAGTATCCCGAGTTGGGAGTTTGATCGTATCTTATGTCGTCGAATATGAAAAACTCCAGTTCAGGACCAAAATAAGCTGTGTCGGCCACACCTATACTCTTCATATAGGAATTTGCTTTCTTCGCTATATTCCTTGGGTCTCTTGAATATGACTCCCTTGTAATCGGGTCCATAATATCGCAAATAATAGCTAAGGTTGGAATGGTCAGAAAAGGATCAACCCTTGCAGTGGACGGATCTGGCAATACAAGCATGTCGCTTGCATGGATGGTTTGCCATCCTCTTATACTCGATCCATCAAAACCTATACCCTCACTGAATATAGATGCATCTACCTGGCTTATCGGAACACTAAAGTGTTGCCACATACCGATAAAATCGAGGAATCTGAGGTCGACAATACTTATTTTTTTTTCTTTTATCAACTTCAGTACATCTGCTGCTTTTTTTGGTGGCATAACTAACCTACCTCCTTTGTTATTGTTAGAAACCTTCCGGGGTTTTTGAACTCTTTGTGTGCTTTTTCGCCTCAGGAAAAACGGTTAATACTTAAAGGCCTTATTATAGAGCATCTTCTCCACGTTCGCCAGTTCTGATCCTTATCACCTCTTCCAGAGGGAGTATAAAAATCTTTCCATCCCCAATTTTTTCAGTACGAGCAGAATCCATTATTGTATCAACAACCTTTGTAACCATCTCATCCGATACAATTATATCGAGCTTAATTTTAGGGAGAAAATCTATTACATATTCTGCCCCTCTGTAAAGCTCTGTATGGCCTTTTTGTCTTCCAAAACCCTTTACTTCTGTAATGGTGAGTCCCTGCACTCCAATTTCCTTGAGTGACTCTTTTACGTCATCCAGTTTGAAAGGCTTGATAATCGCTTCTACTTTTTTCATATAAAGAACCTCCTCCCCGTATATAGATTGCAAGCAACATACCACTTATATATACCCATTTCAATTCAAATAAGGCACTATTTTGTAATTTTTGCCAAATTTGTGCTGAAAGATTATGCACCTGTTATTAAAATTTAATCATCTCAACAACAACTTTTTGATTCATTTTTATTTTAGGCATGGTTTATAAGTTATTAAAATTTAAGTTATTACACAATAAGAAACGGGTATATAATTTTATTGTTTAATAAGTATTTTAATAAAACTATCTAACATGGCAGCAGAATTCAATGCAAGTAATAAAATCGCTTATTGTTAAGGGGTTAGTCAAACCGGATCAGGTTAAAGAAGCTGTACAGCTGTTTAAAAGTTCCGGTATCAGTATAACCGAATCATTAATAGATTTAGGCTATATTTCAGAGATTGAATTAACACGGTTCATAAGTGAGAACCTATCAGTTGAGATTATAGATCTGAACACAATCCATATCGATCAATCCGTTCTGGATACGATTCCCGAAAAAGTGATTAGAAAGAAGGTTGTAATCCCTTTCGAAACAGAAAATTCTACTCTAAAAGTGGCAATGTCGGACCCCACAAATTTAATATTAATTGACGAGTTGGCATTCATGTCCGGATTTGATATAAAGCCATATATTGCTCCTGAGAGATCAATAAAAGAATTTATTTGTAATCACTACGATGTTGACAAGCATGATTTTAAATCTGATAAAAATGTTAATGGAATAGATGATTTATTGGATGAGGTTATCGGGTTTTCCCCCGAGCCGGATTCAGAAGAAAATGTGGTGGATGAAATTATAGGGGAAATTAAACAGTTTAATAAACAAATCAGAGAGAGAAGTGAAGATTCAGCAGCCACTTTGGTTGAGCCTTCAATGGGCAAATCTAAACAAGAAAATTACACTGAAAATGCAGATAAAAATTTAATCGTTTCAAATGATAATAACACGGTTGAAGAAGTTGTTATAACGACCCCCGATCCACATGCCGGGTTCCGATCTGCCGTAGGAGGAACAAAGGAAAAGATATATGGCGGGGGTAAAAATGAAAGTAATGAGAAAGAGGAGGATAAAGCTTTAATTAATGGAGACAGGGATTTTCTATCGAGGGTTGGTGATTCATTGACAGGTTTATTTAAGAATCGGGATCCGAAAAGGAAGAGTGTTCGAGAGGTAATTGAAACGAATTACGGGCAAAAAGACGGATCCGGTGTTGCGGATGAATCATACTTGAATGATGTGTTTGGCATAAAAACTTCCGGTAAAGAGGGGGGAAATCAATGGTTAGAGGTTCCGAAGGTCCAGGAATGTTTTATTGTTAATACTCGGGAATCAAGTGATTGGGATGATTCGCTCAGGCATTTTATAAATCCTGACGTTAATATCATCAATAAAAAGAAAAAAGTATTGATAGCGGATCAGGATCCCGTTTTAAAGAAAATAGCGGGTAATGCACTGTATCAGAATGGATACGATGTGCATTTATGTTCAGACGGTTTAGAGTCTTTATCTGTTATCTATGAAAAAAGCCCTGATCTGATTTGTCTTGATATTGGGTTGAGGGGTGTATCATCTTTTCAAATATCGAAGATCCTGAAAGCTAATGAGCTTACAAGGCATATTCCGGTTTTAATTATGCATAAGGGGACATCGGTTTTTGGGAAATTAAGGGGGCAGTTTAACGGTATCGACGGCTATATCAATAAACCCTTGGATATGGA
>JAZGCJ010000084.1:0-19881 GCA_036476895.1 Thermodesulfobacteriota bacterium | reverse complement strand
AAAAGGGTTGCACCCCCTTTTCATTTAAAGAACTTGGAGTTGATTTTTACTAAAGCTATATAAGCAAGAAAGAAAGTAGAGATTAAAGCCAAAAAAGAAATAACTACTTTGAAAGCAATAAATGGTTTAAAAGAAACGAGAAAATTCATTATAGACAAGCTGATCAAAAAAATCATAAATAGAGCCATTACCATTATTAACACTAATCCTATAAATACGCGATTTGATTTTGGAGGATCTTTTTTCATTTCACTCATGACAATAAGTTGTAACAAACGGTTTAAAATTGTGGCTCTAAAATTATTCTGCCGAAGGGGGGACTCGAACCCCCACGAGCTGGTGCTCACAGAATCCTGAATCCTGCGCGTCTGCCAATTCCGCCACTTCGGCTTACGGTGAAGTTTTAAATATTATATTATTTCCTGATTTTCGGAAACGATACTGTTCAGGATTTTCTTCTGGATATCCTCAACCTGACTTTTTGCTGTTTTGACTTTTTCAAAGTTCTTCCCCCTCTCCGACAGCTCATCCGAAAGAACATCAAGCTCAGAAGAAATTTTCTTTAGCTTAGTCTGGGCTTCAATACATGCCTTCAGAGCCATTTCCTCATTTTCCCATTCCCGAAATGCATAAGCCTCCAGTTCCTTTGACTGCATGAGCAGCTCAGCAATTTTCTCTCTAAAGCCATGAAGGATTTTAAATAGTGTCATCTTAATCTCGTTTTTCTCGCTTGGTTCCTTCCAAAGAACATGTTGAAAAATATCCATATCAGCCTCGTCTACTTGTGATCTTCCACTCAATAGTGCCTTGGCTTTTAAAACTTTTATAACCTGCTTGTATCTTCTGTCAGAAAGTATTAAAGATTTCTTAATCAGCTCATTTCTCACACGTGCAATTAATTTGAGTATTTTAGGGGGTAAAACGACATCGTCTACCAAGCTTTGTAACTCATTGACCTCATCAATTGTAAGAAAAGTGGACGGCTCGGCTACTTCCGTCTGGAGCATTTTCAAAAACCTGAAATCCTCCTCTATATAATCAACCAAGTACCTTAACAGAAAACGATCGTATAGCGCGTCCAGATCGTCCTCTTCGGACGGCAATTCATTACTTGCTCCGAACAGACACATCAAGGGTATCTTTATAATCTCCTTGCCGTTATGAAAAATTCTCTCGTTCATAACCGTCAGCAAAGCATTTAAGATAGACGAATTGGCTTTAAATACTTCATCGAGGAAAACTACGTGAGCTTCTGGCAACTTTCTTTCAGTCACCCTTCTGTACTCATCGTTTTCAAGACCCTTTAAGCTTATTGCTCCAAATATTTCTTCCGGTGTTGAGAACTTTGTAAGCAGCCATTGAAAGTAAAAACCGCCACTTATCCTCTTGCAAAGTTCATTTGCCAAAAGGGACTTTGCAGTGCCGGGCGGGCCAATTAAAAGAAGGTGGTTCGATGTTAGTAAAGAAATTAGTGAACCCTCTAACACATCATCCCTCTCAAAAAATACCGACCCTAGCTCTTCTCTGATCCTGATCAGTTTTTCTAAAGTTCTTTCCACGATATAATACTAATCTCCTGAGAATTTACGGAAGAGGTTTTTCGTATTACTGATTCCACAACCCTAATTGTTGGATTTGTCTCTCCCAAGCTTCCGATAGATTTTACATAAAACACATCGCTTTTCCCAGAAATCAGAGAAACCCCAACTAATCCCGCACTTATATTTATGTTAGGATCAACATCCCTGGCTATATCTCTTACTATTTTTAATTTAATAATCTGCTCATCCTTTCTGGCTTCAATTATCTCTTCTGCAATTTGTTTGGCAGTACTATCAGAAACCTCAACCTCGTTATTTTCTGTACCAGTTCCCTCTATTGCCGATACTCCAGCCGCTATGATTGCCGCCATTAAAACAACTTTAGGTGCCGTGCTAAAGTTAACCCTCTTATCTTTGGGATAAACTGTTACATAATCCTTAATTGTATCAAAGAACTCCTCGTCCATGCCATCTATCAACCTGATCTCACCAACGGTATCCAGCTTGCCATCTTTAATTGGATAGGGTTTATCAAGTGATGCATAAAACCCTTCATCGGCTCCGGCGGGGTTTTGATTGTTCGGTGAACCCTTAAGCTCTTTATCCATCCAATTCACCAGGCTTGCAATAAATTGCTCACTTTTTCCACTATCCACCTCCAGTAATCTAAACAGCTCCCTTAGTTCTGTTAACACCTGCTGATCAACCCTGTTGCTGTTTCCGGAAAGTAAAGCATTCAGGTTTATTTTTGATCTTTCATCAATAACATTTAAAGAAATACTGCCCCTTCCTATAGGAAAATATGGAATATTAATTCTCCAAAGTCCTTCTGAATTTTCGTCTGCTCCGGAGCTAAGAGAAGATATATTTGTAAGTTCCTCAAGTGTGTTTTTAGCCATCGCACCAGAAACAACTGAAACACCAGACTTTGCCAAATAGCGAGACATAATGTCTTCTTTCGTATTATTAGATATTTCTATATCTAACTGAGTAAAATAAATTAGGTCTACAACTAATGTCGTAATAATGGCAATTACTATTAATACAATTACCAATATCAGGCCTTGTTCTGAATCCTTTTTTCCCTTTATCATTTTAAACCTACAGTTAAATCATGATTATTTAGCAACAGGAATTGTTATTAAACTATTAAATTCAACATCTTCTCCATAGGGACTTCTCAGTACCAAATATATTTCAACCGCCATCGGTATAGAACTCGAAACAGTCGAATTCCACTCATTTGCAAACTCCCTAGTATCCGCACCCAGTCCTTCCTCAGTAAGATATTTCAAATTAAATTTCGCTACCTTGTCCGTAATTTCATATTCCCTCCCGGCTGTTTCATTACCTATTTGTGGATTATCCCTTCTAATTAAGGCGTAAAGATCGCTCTCAGGTACTTCCTGTAAAAAATAACTGATTTCGGTCTGATCGGAATCCCTTGCCTCCTGAGCCGGTATCCTGGACAAAGATGTAAATCTTATTGAGCTGCTACCATTTTCTTCAGTGCCTATAAAAAAGGGGCCTGAATCTGTAGCAGCAAATGAATTAACCATCCCTCTTGGAAAGGCATTTATTAGATCTTTATTGATCCTGGCTAATATAACGTATGCCTCGTGGTACATTTCCAATTCGTTCTCGATTTTATCCTTTGCTTTTATAATTTGAAAAAAAGATGTATATAAAACAGTAAGTACAACACTGCCTATCAGTATTGCCAACAACACCTCAATTAGTGTAAAACCCTCAGCCGAGGATTGATACCGCAAACCACACATCGAAATTTTTAGTTCCCTCGTCCCATATAATTTGTACTTGAACCAACCTTATCTCGGTATCCAATTGAGAAATCTCAAATGGTTCTATTGAAATCCGCCATCTAAAACTAGGATAATCTTGAAACTCACCTTCTTCCGTCCTCACATTTGGATATCCCTCAAGCTCAATGTCAGTAACTAACCTCTGGGCTAGATAAGCAGCGATTGTTGAATTTTTAGAGTCTGAAGCGAGTATCAAATTCCTGTTCACAGCACCTAATAGTATGGTGAGTGTTCCACCAAGTATTGCCACTGCAACTAGAACTTCCAGCAGTGTAAATCCATTTCCATCCTTTTTAGGGGATATAAACTTCATAGTCCAATTGTTAATTTGCTTTATTGTCTTGCCTGGTTATTTCCTGTTTTGATTATTTCAACATACTCATCAAATACCTTTGTACCCCCCGTATAGGGCTTTGTTGCTATCGTGTAAAACTCCCCGTCATCGGTACCCAAATAAATGACCGCGGGTTCAACAAACCCTGTGGGTAAAAAGAGAATATACTCTTCCTTTTCATTTAAAGTCTTTATATCATTCCTCTCAGTTATTACATCTTTAAAATATAGGCCGATTGGAAGCTTCTTTTTTCTTAATACCGGATCTCTATCAACTATATACTCATTTCCTTCCAGAACTTCCACCCAGTATTCATTAGTTTCAAAATCGAAAACCAATTTATATATCTTCTTCTTAAATGCGGCTTCATTATAAAGATATCTGATCAAGGCCGAAAGCTTTCTGGAAGTACTCTTCAAGTGTACATCGGTCAGGTCCTGAAACTTTGGAAACGAAATATACAAAAGTGATCCGACAAGCAAAATCACCAACAGAAGTTCAATTAAGGTAAACCCTCTGCTTTTAACGTTCAACTTCTCTACTTGAAATATCATCATCTGTCTGGGGGACTCCATCTGGACCTGGTGAAATAATCTCATATATTCCATCGGCTGATTGATCGGGGCCAATATAGATATACTCGCTTTCCCAACCATCTAATGGAACCTTTACACCGTCCAGGTACCCATTTCTTTGATATCGCTTAGCAATTCTACCCACCGATGGTTCAACAACAAGAGCTTCCAGTCCTTGTTGAGTCTCCGGATAAAAACCGTTATCGACCTTAAAAAGTTTTAATCCCGACTCGAGATTCTTCATCTGTATTTTCGTGTTTTGAACCCTGGATTTGTCTAATTGTCCGATCACATTTGTGCCAACTATATAGGCAAGCCCCGCAATTATAACTAAAACGACCATGATCTCGATCAATGTAAAACCACCTTGTGTTTTCATTATAGACCTCCTATTAACCAATAGTTGAAGTTAAATCAAAGATTGGCAGCAATATTGCAAAGACTATAAAACCCATTACAGCACCAATCCCAAGTATCATCACCGGTTCCAGCAATGTTGTTAACGTGGAAACAGTGGTTTCCACTTGCTGATCATAAATATCTGCTATCTTCGAAAGCATTTCTTCCATCTCACCGGTCTGTTCCCCAACAGCGATCATCCTTGTGACAAGGGGTGGGAAAACCTCGCTGTCCCTTAGAGGTTTAGCCAAACTACTCCCCTCCCTAACATTCTGACTTACAGAATCGAGTGTCTCTAAATAAACACTGTTCCCGATGACTGCTCCACTAATCTTTAGCGCATCCAACAGTGGTATACCACTGGCTATAAGTGTACCAAGTGTTCTTGTAAATCGAGAAATAATAACCATGGAATTGAGTTTCCCGAATATCGGAATTTTCAAAGCCATCCTATCAAAAAACATTTTGCCCCTCGGAGTATTTTTGAATCTAAAAATCAACAGTGATATCGCAACGAAGAGAATCAGTATAACGATAAAATTCTGAGATATGAAGTTACTAGTTTCTATCAATACGACCGTGATAAAGGGAAGTGCCTTCTGACTATCTTCAAATATTTTCGAGATTCTAGGTATTACAAATGAAACCATAAACAGAACTACAGCCATTCCTATAAAGAACATAAATATAGGATATATCAATGCACTTCTCACCTTGGACTTCAGTGCTGATTGTTTCTCCAAGAAGTCTGCAAGCCTCAGCAAAACGACATCCAAAGTTCCGCTCGCTTCACCTGCTTTCACTAAATTAATGTAAAGATCGGGGAATACGGTGGGATGCTCATTAAGCGCATTCGCCAATGAGCTGCCTTCACTAACCTTGTCTTTTACCTGTGTTAAAACCTCTTTGAGCTTCTGGTCTTCGGCCTGTTCCGAAAGTGCTGACAATGATGCTTCCAGGGGTAGGCCCGCTGAGATCAATGTTGAAAACTGGCGGGTAGAAATTGCAAGCTCAGATATACTTACCCCGCCAAACGGGAAGAACTTTCTAGATTTGATTCTATTTACTTCATTTAGTGATGAAAGGTATACGCCTTGTCTCTTTAGTTTCTCATTGGCTGTTTTAATTGATTCGGCATCTACGATGCCCTGAACTGAATTTCCACTAACATCAATTGCCTTATATTTATATACCGGCATGTTGTTTAATTAACTAAATATCTGCAATTTAATACAAATCAGATTAACCCATCTTCTTCAGTAACTCTCAGGACCTCATCGATTGAGGTTACCCCTTTTACTACCTTATCGGCTCCATCCATTCTCAGGGTCGACATTCCGCAATCAACCGCAAGCTTCTTTATTGAAGTAGAGTCTGCGGTACTGAGAGTAAGGTTTCGAATATCATCATTCACAATCAAGGTCTCGAAAATTGCAGTCCTGCCGCTGTATCCGGTTTCTATACAATTACTGCACCCCTTTGCCCTGAACAAAATCCCGTCGGGGATATCACTTCTTTGAATACCTATTCTTTCCAACTCCTCATCCGTAGGTTTGTAAGGCTGTTTGCAATATTTACAAAACACCCTAACGAGCCTCTGTGCAACGACAGCCACAAGGGATGAGGTTATTAAGAAGGGCTCAATATCCATGTCTATTAACCTGGTAATTGCACTGGCTGAATCGTTTGTGTGCAGGGTTGAGAAAACCAGATGCCCGGTTAAAGAGGCGTGGATAGCTATATCGGCTGTTTCCCTATCTCTTATCTCTCCAACTAATATAACGTCCGGGTCTTGCCTTAAAATAGATCTCAATCCGTTTGCAAAGGTCAAATCCACCTTTGCGTTGACCTGAATTTGGTTAATACCCATAATCTGATACTCGACAGGATCTTCAATCGTTATTATTTTTTTGTCTGGTGAATTAATTCTTTCCAATGAAGCATACAGGCTGGTAGTTTTACCGCTGCCAGTAGGACCAGTTACCAAAACAATACCATATGATCTGTGGATAAGATTGTCTATACTTTTTAATTTTTCGCCTTCCAGTCCTAAATCTTCCAAGCTAAGGATAACAGTTGTTCTATCCAAAAGCCTCATCACCACACTTTCCCCCCAGGCAGTTGGAACTGTAGAGATTCTCACATCAACATCTCTTCCTGCTACCTTCACCCTTATTCTGCCGTCCTGGGGCTTTCTCTTCTCAGCAATATCGAGCTCGGCCATGATTTTAACCCTGGATATTAATGAAGATTGAATCTTTTTCGGAACAGAAGTAATCATATGCAAAATCCCATCTTTCCTGAACCTAACGGAAACCTCTTTCTCAAAACATTCAATATGAATGTCACTAGCCTTATCCTTAACGGCTTGAAACATCAGTGAATTTACAAATCTAATTATAGGAGCTTCGTCTTCAGCCTCCAGCAAGTCTTTGGGTTCGTGTATATCAGTTTCAAAAATTCCCAGAGATTCATCTTCTATTTCATCCGTTACTTCCTTACCGCGCTCATAAACCTTGTTAATGACATCTATCAATAATTTATTTGTAGTTAAAACTGGTTCTATTTGGGATCCGTATAGAGACTTAACTTCATCCATAGCATATAAATCCAAGGGAGGTGCAAATGCCATGTAGACTTTTTCTCCCTCTTTCCTCAGCGGAATCAATCTATAGTTTTTCGCAAAACCAATCGGCAGGAGTTTCACAAGTTCTTCGTCGATATCATCTGGTCCGATCGAATTGATACATGGTAGTTCATAGAACTCAGAAAAAACATCCAGAAGTTCGTTTTCCTCAAAAATGTTGGATTTGATCAAAGTCTCTTCGAAGCTTTCACCGTGTTTTTCCAAAAGCTCATCAATTTTTAATAGAGCATCGGGTCTCTTTTCCTTAATTATCTGTTCAATAGTCTTCATGGCACTATCATATGTCTTCCCTGTTAAATCCCCTCTCTTGTAAAAGCATATTCCTTCTTTGCCTTTCTTCAAGGATATTTTGCATGTCCTCCTCACTCTCCACGATTCTAGGAGTTATTAGAATGAGTAAATTTATTTTAGTACTCTGTCTGGATTTAAATTTAAATAGGTTCCCCAAAATCGGAAGTCTTCCCAGGAGCGGGACCCTATTTTCAATTACTGCCTCCCTATCCTGAACCAGCCCGCCTATTACAATAGTCTGCCCGTTTTTAACAACCACGGATGAATCCGCAGTTCTGGTGTTAGTTGCGATACCGAATTCAGCAGTGTTAAGGTCTGCAGGTGTAGGGGCAATCGAGGAAACCTCTGTATAAATATTCAATTTTAGATAATCACCTTCACCTATCTGTGGCGTTATCAATAGCCTTATACCAACGGGCTCTCTTTGGATTGTCTGCACCGTAACCCCGCTATCACCAATGGTACTGCCGGTAGGAAAAGGTATAACATCCGCAACCACAATTTCAGCAGGTTCATTATCGGTAGTTATAATACTCGGCGTTGAAAGAACATTAACATCGGTTAAAGATGTTAATGCTGTGAATAGCGCACTGAAGGATGGAATGGGAGGAATTGGACCAGACCCATCAGGATCTACTTCCTCACCTATCACCCCTAAAAACAACCCCGAGAGATTTCCTATTATATTAGTCGTTGCCTCACCGCTTGCGGCAACGCCCAACAGGCTAGGCACCCCCGGCAACTGAGTACCTCCGAACCCCAAATTGTCTTCATTAAATCTAAATCCAAAGCTGAAATTAGTTCCAAGCTGCCTGATTTTATCGAGACTTACCTCCAATATAGCAGCTTCGACAAATACTTGTTTTCTTCTTACATCCAGTTCCTCTATAACCCTTTTTATAATTTCGTAATCTCTTCTAGAACCAACAATAATTATTGAGTTAGTAGCAGGATCCGAGGTAATGCGCAGATCTTCCATCTGAGCGGCAACAGCACCAATTCCACCACCCGTTTGTCTAGCTATGGCTTGCCTGGATTGTCCTATACCCCCCAATCCCGTACCGGTTCCCCCTTCTCCCAATGTGCTGCGCCCGAGACCGGTTCCCCCGCCACCCAGTGGTCTTGACGATGTACTTTGCCTAAAGCCACCGCCCCCTCCAAACAGCGAACCCAGCACACCAACCACCTGATCGGCATCTGCATTCTGAAGTTTGATAACATAAATACCGTCTTGCTCAATCTCAGATTCTACATCCAAGAGACTGATCATCGATTTAATTTTTTTCATATCCTCAGGATATGCGATAACAATTAGCGAGTTTGTTCTTTCATCTGTGATAATTTTGAACCCCGCCAGCGAAGATTGGGATGGCCCTCCGGTGCTAACCTGTGTAGTTTTTTGCTGCTGAGCAGCCCTTCTTCTTTGTGCTGCAGTTCTTTGAGCAGATGTCTGGCTTGAACGTGCGGATTGGGATATCGTTCCACTTACGCCGAAAATAGCTAACAGTTTTTCAGCTACCTCAGCCGCATCTGCGTTATGGATTTTTATAAATTCTATTTCCGTTTCTTGATCAAAGTTCTCAATAAGCTTCAGAACCCTGTTCAGGTTGTCTATGCGCTCAATAATTATTAAGCTATTCAGTGTTGAAAATACGACCACATCCCCTTCCTTAGAAACCAAAGGCCTCAAGATATTTGCAACCTCGGCTGCCCTAATATTTTTTAAAGGCACGATCTTGGTTATAAAACTGTCAGAAGAATCACCATAACTTTTCCCAATCTCTGTTGGAATACCTTCACTTTTAATATCCCTTTTAGGAACTATCTTATTTAAGCCCTCCATCTTAACTATCGAAAAACCATTCAAATCGAGAATAGTTTCAAAAATCCTTACAGCATTCTGTTTTTTAAAACCCCCTTCCGGTGCAATAATGGTAACTTTTTTGCCCTTAACCGCTTCATCTAATATATAAGCATCTCCCGTAATTTCACTCATAGTCTGGATCAAATCCTTTATATCCATTTCGGTTTGTATGGTTATTATCTCCCCATCCCCAATCACAATATCCTTCTGGGGCACATTGCTTTGATCCTCTTCTGTTAGACCTTGGGCATCACCACCGCTATCTTCTGAACCACTTTCCACATTAGACTGAGTAAGAACGGGAGATTTGTTTTTTGCTTTTGCAAAAACTGTTTCAGGATCTTCATAATCCGCTTGTTCCACCACGGAATTTCTGGATGGTATCTTTAATAATTGCTTAGGCAGGATCTTGTTATTCTCAAGATTATTAATTTTTTTTATCTCCGAAACTTTTATGTCGAACTCCCCGGCAAGATCATAGAGCGTATCCCCACTTTCGACTTCATATAAAATAAATTCACCGCTAACACCTTCAGGGGCATTAGAATAGCTCTCATTATTCTCATCGGTAGTAATGCTTGTGTTTGGTTCTGCTGTGGTTTCATTTACAAATATCTCATTCTTTTTTGTAAGAAAAAGGACTACCAGTATTGATGCAGCCAGAAAAATTATAAGTTTTATAGCGTATGACTTCATATGATCAGATCCTCGTGTAGTAAAAATGTGGAATTCGGATTATATTAACCGATACAAAAATAAAATTTTTAGGAATGCAAAATTTTTTAATAATTTAGAATTTACAATCACTATTATTCCACAGTATATTCGTAGGTTATCTTCCTACCTCCTCTGGTCAGGTTAATAGAAAAATCCGATTCGCTCCTTAAGTCTTCGAATACACTCAGAGCTTTCTCTATGTCATTCATTTCTACATCGTTTATTTCATGCATAATATCGCCATTTCGAATCCCAAGCTTAAAGAAAATACTGGATGATCTTATACCAAAAAATCTTAAGCCATCTTCCTGAGGTATAACTCTCGCTTGATCTAATATAGAAGTGGGATCATCCAGGATTTCATCAAAAAACTTCTTTTCGATCACAAATTCATTTTGACCCACTTTTTGTATATCCCGATTTTTAGTATTTTTATTTCTTATACTGCGATTTTCATTAAATTTTTGAATTCTTGGACCAATGCTGGTTTTAGAAGATACTGTTTTACCCAGTTCCTTGCATTTAATCGTTTCCCTTCCCTGGGTCATCCTATTTATAACGGCTTTACAACGGCCCACATTTACCAGCTTTACCTTTTCAGAGTCTATAATTTCCACAACCTGCCCGCTAGAATAACTGTCGATTTTATTGTTATCGATATTTTTTATCACCGCTAAGGTTATAGATTTTGGATCCGTAAAAGTAGCCAGCAACTCAAGATTTAAAGTGGTATCCGGAAGATCTTCAGTTACTCCATCCGATTTATCCGTAGTGGAAAGTGCGGATATGCCAAACAAGTTTCTCTTTAGAATAATATCATAACGGCTAATAGGGAATTTCTTGGATACCAAAGATCCCGAATCTTTAGAAGTGGTATAAATTCCCTGAGAAGCTATGGCATCAATTGATGATATCTTCTCCTTAATTTTGCCATTTATAATTAAAGCCAATTGTAAGGCTATAAATAATATTAAAATTAAGTTAAAAATCCATATATACTTTTTGATTAATGAATCAAACATTTAAGTAAATTAGTTAATTTTATATACAAAAATAAAGTTAATTACTTTATATGTCAAGTATTTGTTTGGTCCATCAGGTAGTATTGTGTGCAGGATATTAACCACTTGTCTTTAAATAGATTATCATAATTAATGGTATAATCATATAATATATGTTCCAAATTATCCATAAGATTAATCATTTTGCAAAATACTCACGAACTCCTTATACACTTTTAATAAACTACATTATCAGTTAATAATAGATAATAATTAAGTGAATGTTATGAATCTTGAATCAAAAAAAAGCTTTATTTCTAAATTGACAAAGATAGTGGGCGATGATTTCATTCTTTCAACACCCGAAGAAATTATTGCTTATGAGTGCGACGGGTTAACCGGATATAGGGTTAAACCCATTGCCGTTTTATTGCCGGATTCAACTTCTGAAGTGTCAGATATTATAAGGCTTTGTAATAAGCACAATATACCGTTTGTTCCAAGGGGAGCAGGAACCGGACTATCGGGCGGGGCGTTACCGACCTCTGAGGGAATCGTTATTTCTCTTACCAGGATGAACAGAATTTTAGAAATCGATATAAACAACCAACAGATAGTTGTTGAATCTGGTGTGGTAAATAAATTGGTGACAAACGCAGTCAGTAATGAAGGCTTCTACTATGCACCAGATCCCTCCAGTCAAATTGTTTGCACTATCGGAGGCAATTTCGCTGAAAACTCCGGAGGGGTACACTGTCTCAAATACGGGGTTACTACAAATCATGTACTAGGTGCTGAAATAGTTACCCCGGATGGAGAAATAATTAATCTCGGTGGAAAAACCCCTGACCAACCAGGCTATGATCTGCTCGGAATAATGGTGGGTTCAGAAGGACTGTTGGGCATAGTAACAAAAGTGATCCTGAAGCTAACCAGGAAGCCTGAAACAGTAAAAACATTTTTAGCATCTTTCAAAGAAATAGAAGATGCTGGTGCGGCAGTATCCGAAATTATATCAAATGGCATAATCCCTGCCGGTATGGAAATTATGGATAAGCTATCCATGCAAGCTGTCGATAAAACTGTTCAAATCGGATATCCAAAAGATGCTGAGGCCGTTTTATTGGTTGAACTGGATGGTCCAAGGGCCGAGGTGGAGGCACAATCACCAAATGTCGAAAATATTTTAGAAAAAAACAATTCATTCGAAATCAGGATTGCAAAAAATGATGAAGAGAGGGAACTATTTTGGAAAGGAAGGAAAAGTGCATTTGCGGCTATGGGAAGAATAAGCCCGGATTACTATGTTCAAGACGGTGTTATACCTAGAAGCAGATTATCAGAAGTGCTGAAAAAAATAGGCCAGCTCAGTGAGGAGTACGGATTAAGGGTTGCCAATGTTTTTCATGCCGGAGATGGAAACCTTCACCCCCTAATACTCTACAACTCAAATAATGAGGGGGAACTAGAAAATGCTGGGATTTTAGCAGGAGAGATACTCAGGGTATGTGTAGATGCAGGCGGTAGTATTACAGGAGAGCACGGAGTAGGTTATGACAAGAAGATGTTTTTAGATTTGATGTTTAGTGAAGATGACATTGATACCATGAACCTTATAAGATGTACATTTGATCCATACGGCATCTGCAACCCGGGCAAGGTTTTTCCAACCCCCAGAACCTGTGTAGAGCCCGGAACAAAGAAGTATTATGTTCACCCCTTACAAAAAAAAGGAACTGCTGAGTTGTTTTAATTTTAATTGTAGTATGCAAACATTTCTTTTAAAACCTAAACAACAAAATCAATATGGGGCAAATTGATAGAGAGCTAGAAAATATTGTTGGAAAACCAAATGTGATATCAAACACGGCTGATCTTAACAGATGCAATGTGGACGGGATGACACCAAAATATGTAGTGACACCCAGTTCAGAAACAGAAATATCAGAAATTATTAAACTGTGCAACCTTGAATCACTGGCAGTTTCTGCCTTTGGCTCAATGACAAAAAAATCTATTGGCAATATACCGAAACGCCTGGATATAGCTCTCAGTACTCTTAAATTAAACAAGCTTATCAATCATCAGCCAGATGACATGATCGTAACGACCGAGCCTGGATTGTCCCTTAAAAAACTACAAAACAGACTGAAGACCAAAGAACAATTCTTGCCAATTGACCCACCACATGTCAACAAAGGCGCAACAATTGGGGGAATCATTTCAACTAATGACAGCGGGCCCTGCAGGGTTAGGTATGGAACTGCCAGGGAACTTCTTATTGGAATAAAAGCCGTACGATCAGATGGAAAAATAATTAAAGGTGGATCGAAAGTTGTAAAAAATGTTGCCGGCTATGATTTGCCTAAGCTATTCGTAGGTTCAATCGGAACACTGGGGATTCTCACGGAAACAACATTTAGAGTATCCCCTGTACCGGAAGCCTCAGAAACTATAATCCTGGGTATTCCCGAACTAGAAAGTATTTCCAATACGGTAAAGTTATTAATTAAATCAAACTTTGTTTTCTCCAGGTTTGAGATAATAAACCCCTCACTTGCGAACAAAATTATTCCCGAATGTAAAATTGACCTGCCGAATGAAAACTATTTAATTTCAATAAACATAGAAAATGTGGAAAAAGCGGTAAGAGATCAAGCCGATAATATTTCAAAACTTATCTCAAAAAATATTAAAGCAGTTTCAATTACTGAGAAAAAGCTCGAGGATTCTTTTTGGTATAACATTCGTGAATTTCCCTGGAAACTTATCAGATCTAAGAGAATTGTTTTAAAGGCAGGTGTTTTGATCACCGACATTGCCAAAATTCTCCATAGGATTAAAACCTTAGAAAAAAAATTCGAAATTGATATTTACTGTTCCTCAAGAATAACAAATGGGATATATATTATTTCTTTTAAGGAGAGTAATGATTCAACAGATATAGTAAATAACCTTAGAAATTTTATCACTGAGTTAGGTGGATCATTGGTTATTCTTGAAGCTTCTTCCGTTCTTAAATCAGTTATTGATGTATGGAATATAGATCCTCAAACAAAAAAGCTGATGAAAAAATTAAAATTGCAGTTCGATCCGAAGGAGATTTTAAACCCTGGAAAACTTATTTAGTAAATAATAAAAACCACCTTTATCAAATCATCAATTTTTTTTTATTAGGATATCTAACCTTGAAATGATTAGAAGAGACGAAAAAGACAGCTGGATATTAATTAGGCAGCACGACCACGCCAAGCTCTCGTATCAGATTATGGAGTTCTGGGGGAATAATCTATTCTCCGCATTAAAACCAAAAGACGAAGTCCTATTTGCGATAAAGGAACACGACTGTGGCTGGATAGAATGGGACTCTAATCCGAAGGTTAATATTCTGAATGGTTATCCCATGAATTTTATGGAAATGAACACAAACGATCAGTACGGAATATGGAGCAGGTCATTTTTAAAACATTCCTCCCGCCACCCTTACGCATCAGCACTGATAGCACTGCACTTTGCGAAATTCAATCAAAAAACAATTGACAAGAACCCCGATAATCAAGTTGCAATTGCATATAGACACGAATTTCAAAAGTTTGTAGCAAGAATGCTGAAAATAAACAATGGGAACTTTAATAGCATTAAAATACCAATCGACGCTAAGATAAACCTCAGAATGGTACAAGCAGGAGACCTCATATCCCTTGCATTATGCCATGGATGGTCTTCTACCGAAATCTCAGATGTCCCGTTAGATTACAATGGTAAGAGCACAAACATAAAAATCACATCTCCCGATAGACTATGTTTTCAAATTAGTCCCTTCCCATTTGATAAAGATGAAATTAGCTTTAAAATAAAGGGAATGCGGCTTACTGGCAAGAAATTCAAAAATAACCAGGAATTTAAAAAAGAGCTGGATAGCGAAAATTTTGAAAATATTGAATTTAATATAATGAAATAATAATTCTAATGTCGGAAAACATTCAAAGATTTGAAGCTTTTGATGATATTGATAAGCCCAGTCAGGAAATAATTAAAGACTGCGTCCACTGTGGATTCTGTTTAAGTGCCTGCCCGACATACCTGGTAACTTCTAACGAACTTGACTCACCAAGGGGACGAATTTACTTAATCAAATCAGCCCTAGAGGGGGAAATCCCTATGAGTGAGCCCTTTGTGAAACACTTGGATCTATGCTTAGGATGTCTTGCATGTGAACCCGCATGTCCGTCCGGGGTTAAATACGGAAAGCTGATAGAGACTACAAAGTCTCAAATTGAAAGGAATTATACTAGGCCGTTTTCCGAGACAATCACCAAATCGATTATTTTCAAAATCTTTCCCTATAGTTTTAGATTAAAACTTTTGGTACCTCTTCTGTTCCTTTATCAAAAATCAGGTTTAAACAGGGTTTTTAAAAAGCTCGGAATGCTGAAATTAATTCCAAACAAGCTGGTAAATATGAACGACCTCATGCCTGAGATTGATATTAATAAAGTTTTCAGGGGATACAAAAATTTCTATCCGGCTAAAAACAATCCTAAAATCAATGTCATACTACTTAAAGGCTGTGTCCAGAGCGTGTTTTTCCCAAATACGAATTTTGCTACAATTAATGTATTAACCAAAAACGGATGCAATGTATTGATTCCTAAAAAACAAGGATGCTGCGGGGCACTCTCCGTTCATTCAGGTCGTTTAGAAGAAGGAAGAAATTTTGCAAGGAAGCTGGTTGATTCATTTGAAAGATACGATGCAGATGCAATTATAGTAAACTCTGCCGGTTGCGGATCAACACTAAAAGAATATGTAGACCTTCTTAAGGACGATCCGTACTACAGTGAAAAAGCAAAATTAATAAGTGAGAAAACAATGGATATAATGGAGTTCCTGGACGAAATCGGAATCTATGAAGATTTTAATAATATACATGCAAAGGTTACATACCAAGATGCCTGCCATATAGCTCATGCACAGGGAATTAAAGCTGCCCCCAGGAATTTAATTAACAAGATCCCGGGAATAGAATTTGTTGAAATGCAGGAATCCGATCTGTGCTGTGGAAGTGCGGGAATATACAACCTTGTGCAAACAGAGATGTCAGAGAACCTTCTTAACAGGAAGATAGCAAATCTAAAAGAAACAAAAACAGATATGCTAATATCAGGTAACCCGGGATGTTTACTTCAAATCGAAAAAGGAATTAAAAGTAATAATCTTGATATCAAAACCCTCCATCCTGTTGAGTTGTTAGACAGAGCATATAAGAGGGGTTAGGGATTAAGTAAAGTTTCTTAAATCAATTTTTTTATAAGGGAACCACCCATTCTTTTTCTAAAACTCCACACCTCTTTTCTTAACATCCTCCAATAGGACATTTAATGACTTGTTTTCAGAGACCCAGAAGTTCCCATCAAAATCCGATCCAAATTCGGGATCTAAAATCTGGCAAACCTTCAAGACCTTATCACAAGGGATTTGCTTAAAGGATTCTTGGTTACCAGCAGAACAGGACATTGAAAAATTTGGTACTTTGAGAGTAATAGCAGACCAATTGTGTGATTCCAGATTTGATACCCAGCCCGCACTTGCACCGGGATCAGCCACGGGATGGTTAAGAATCAAATTTCCATCTGACACATTATTTATAAGAAATATCGTTCGCTTCGAGCCTGTACCATGTGCGTTTAATAACAACAAATCCTTATTGAACGAAAAACCGGTATGTTCGCAGTCTTTAGGGCATATTGAATTTTCCTTTGAACAAGAATATGTATTAAATAGCGTAAAAGACACAGTTGATAAAATCACAAAAAACGGCCAACTTCGAAAATACCCTAATTTCATTTTTAAACCTCTCTGACTTTCTTTTCTCTTAAAATTGTCCAGATCAGTATATTTATAATAAAACAACTTATAACAAGCAGTGCCACCGTGTACTTGAAAAATTGTCTGGGCATAATATAAAAAGAAAGATCGTTCAAGTTGTTTATCCAGAGATTATTATCAAACAAAAGTGGATGAAATATCTCTCTCCAAAAGGTGGTAAAAAAAGGAAGGACGACCAATAAGGATAAAATTAGAAATGAGTTTATCAACGAAACCTTAGAAAGCGTTTTCCGGTCATATAGGGCAACAAGAACTGCCAATGAAATAATGGAGATGAAAAACATTTTATCGAACATGCCTCTTACCTCTGCAAGGTGAATTTTCTCTTTATGCGTCCATCTTGTTTTTAACTCGCCACTGTGTAAAAAATAAGAATTTAATTCCCCTATCCCGTTATAAGACACATCTCGTCCTATGTAATCGCACCGGTTATGCCAGTTACAATTTACCTTAAACCATGTAGGGAAATAGATTGTAAAAATCATCGGCAAATAAAAAGTAATGTAAAGTAAGGATAGGAATAGTAATACAGATTTTAATGTTTTAATTACTTTCATCATTAAATAGGAAAACAGAGTTTGCTAATTTTTTTAATTTTCTTGGTTTTCCAGGTCGTTAAGGTCATCAGGATCCTTCAAATTAAATTTTAAGATCAAGTATCCGAGAACCCCGGATAATAGGGAACCTAGCAAAATTCCTATTCTTGAACTAGTAGTAAAATCCTGTCCCGTATGTTCATATGCCAATGTGCTTATAAATAAACTCATTGTAAAACCAATACCGCATAGTATGGATGTTCCATACAGACTCTTCCAGTTAAGTCCTTCCGGAAGTTTTGCAATTCCTAATTTAATAATTATCCATGAAAATCCGAACACCCCTAATTGTTTTCCTAGAAATAAACCAAAAAAAATTCCAAGAGTTAACCTATTTAAAACAGAGCTGAACGTTAAACCATCCAGGGAGACTCCGGCATTTGCAAAGGCAAACACAGGCATAATCAGAAATGCAACCCATGGATGCAGTATATGTTCACAGGTTCTTAAGGGTGAAGGGGAGTCCGCTGTTCTGCCTTTTAAAGGAATTGCTAACGCAAGGGCAACACCGGCCAGTGTGGCATGTACACCAGATTTCAGCACACAAATCCATAATATAATTCCGAATATTACATAGGTAGAAATTTTCGTAATATGAAAATAATTAAGTATAAAAAGTATTATTAAGGTTATGCCAGCTAACACCAATGATATTGTCGATAAATCGCTGGAGTAAAATATAGCTATTATAACGATTGCCCCAAGGTCATCTATTATAGCTAGGGTTAAAAGGAAGAGCTTAAGTGTTAATGGAACGCGTGGACCGAGAAGAGCAAGAACACCCAGGGTAAATGCGATATCAGTAGCAGCTGGTATTGCCCAGCCGTTAAGGGCAACTGAATTTCCTAAATTAAATAGAATGAATATTAAAGCAGGAACCGCCATACCACCGATAGCTGCAAAACCCGGAAGGGCTATCTGCGAAAGACTCGACAGCTGACCGTCGAGTATTTCCCTTTTAACCTCTAAACCAATAAGGAAGAAAAAGATAGCCATAAGACCATCGTTGATCCAAAGCAGGAGCGGTTTGCCGATAAAAAGCGCACCAATCCTTATCTCAAGAGGTGTTTCAAGAAGATGTTCATAATATTGAGAAAAAAACGTGTTATTTAATACTAAGGCTAGAATTGCAGCACAAACCAGTATAATCCCGCTTGCAGTTTCCAGTTTTAAGAATTCTCTTAATGATTTAATAGGATTAAAACTGACTTGATTAGAAAGATTCTCCGGGTTCATTTCAGAAATGATGAAGTCATTAAATTAATGAGATTATACGCTATAGAAATAAGTTGTTAAAGAAAAGTAAGGAAAAATTTAACAACTTCGGTTTTTGATACTTTTATCCGCCGATTCCTATATCAATTATATCAAAAAATGAACAGCCCGGCGGGTCAATACAGGGTTCAAAATCACTCTGGTTGGAATGATCCCACTCCATACCGTACCTGTGACCCAATTCATGCTTCCAATCTGGAAAATCATCTCAATTAGCAAACTTTCCACGCGCTACTATTATCAAATCCGATCCGAAAAACACACCGGAACAAACACTTAACCCGGAGGTCATGCATTCAAATTTATTAGGAATCACAAAAACTCTTAATTCAGAAAGAGGATTAATAACCAGTCCGTCACGAATCATAACTTCTTCGAATCCAACATCAGAGTTATTAAACCGGCAATCCAGAAAACTCTCTGCCCTTCTATCAAGAAGATCTAGAATATCGATGGGATTTCCTTCTACATCTTTCCTGATTGCAACTTGAATTTTATACTTAGGAGTAACGAAATCGAACGATTCCATAACTTCATCTTCTTCAAGTATGAGCGGATCAACTTCATTCGATTGAAACAAACTATCCAATTCGTTACAGGAGAGTAGAGAAATTGATAGTATAAAAATATAAAAAAAGATTTGTCTTAAAACTTTCTTGCCTCTGCTCTCCGGATGGTTTGTTCTATATATAACACAAAAGATTTTGTATTCAATAACTAAAATGTTTTATTTTCTCACCCTTTTTCCCAATTTCCGTCATTGATTCGATTCCAATCCTCAGGTGAATATCGGCCCAATTCTTAGTAACCTTAAGATCCGATTCTTCTGTTTTTACACCTTCAGGTGTAATAGGAACATCCGAAACCAATAGCAATGCCCCTCTGGAAATTTGGTTATAGTGACCCACAATAAATATGGTAGCAGTCTC
>JAZGCJ010000083.1:0-14140 GCA_036476895.1 Thermodesulfobacteriota bacterium | reverse complement strand
GTTCAACACGTTTTATGGCAATTTCAGATTAGACCCTGTAACAGGTGACCAGGTTGGCCACAAGATGCTTACTACACAATGGCAGAATGGAAGAAAAATGATTGTATATCCCCTGGAGTGTTCCAATACTGAACCGGTCTATCCTATGTCTGCTATGTCTTAAAATACAATACTTACAGATTCAGTCGTAATTTAAAAATTCCATAATATACCCCTCCGATGTTATACGCTCCGTCTCCCTTCCGTCATACACCGCCTCCCTTTTGTCATACCCCACGGAAGCGGGGTATCTAACATCTGCAATTATGCCCTAAACAACACCTTTCACATGAAACAATAGCTTTATCAACGATTTGCCTATATCGAACAAAAAAAAGGGCAAGATGTCGACCATTCGTTCAACATCTCGCCCTTTAGGAGGATGGGTAATATGGATAGTTTTTTATAATGCAACTACCATACCAATTGAGTCAAAACAATGTAATCTATTGATATTATTGATATTATTAATCTATAAAAAAGCTAAATATCGAAATATTGTGACAACTTTTGTCTCGTATGACAAAATATGTTAATCATATACAATTATTTTCCTGTATCAAATATGTTATATTCGTATATGGAATGCCGAGAAAACGCTTCAGATTAAAAATTTTAGTTTTATTTTCATTATTTTTTATATCATTCACAGCTTTATCCAATTCACAAACTATAAATAAAACTGAAACCAGATATTACTTCATTGGCAAAATAGATGAAAAGGGCACGGTTCAAGCGTATATAGTCTTTGGTGAAGACAACAACATTTCAGGCACTTACTTTTCAGACACAAACGGGACATCACATGATATAAGTGGAAGGATTAAAACCAAAGAAGACTCTTTTAATGATTTTAATATAGAAATTGACGCATATGTGGATAAAAATAAAACAGGAACGTTTTCCGGTGTTATTAAATCTGACGGGGCTAACCTTGCTGAGACCATAACTGGAAAATGGCAAACCCCGGAAGGAGACAGAACCTACGCGTTTGAATTAAACAAGATTGCTGATTTTATACATACAAAATTCACACAAGGGTCAACTATCGAACTATCCTCTTCGTATCCATTTATGTATTCTATCGTAAATCAGGCCAATCAAATTAACGACTTGCTGCGGAATGAAATAGAGAAAAAGACAGACAATTTTATAAAAGAGGCCCAGAATTATTTCTCAAGACAATCCTCAATAAGCGGATGGTCTCAGGAAATCAAATATTCAATAGAATTCTATTCAAAGAAGCTTTTAAGCCTTACAGGAGAAACATACACCTATACAGGTGGTGCACATGGCAATACTTTTTATATTTCACAAAATTATTCATTGACCGTAGAGAATATTAAATTAATAAATCTATCAGATCTGTTCATTGCCGACAGTAATTTCATTAATATCCTTTCCATCTACTTAATAAAAGAATTAAAAGAGCAAGGTGCAAGTTTAATTGAAAACGGCGAAATAATAGAATTTAATGAAAAAGATCTGCACGCATTCGCTATATCACCAAGAGGCTTACTATTTACGTTCTCTCCCTACTCCGTTGCATCTTATGCTGAAGGACCTTTTTTTGTTACAGTACCGTATAGCGAGATAAGGCAAATTATCAATCCGGACGGACCGTTAAAAGAGTTTATAAACCATCAACCTTAATTGCGAAAAACGAAGTGATGAAGCATTCTCATCTTTTGTCATTCCCATCTCTTTGTTGGAAATCCGTATTAATAATCAAGTAGGCATTTGGGCTAGTGTGTCCGAATCCTTCCTGAGCGGAGTCGAATGAGCTGTGAGAAATCTAATACTTAGTCATTGCTGTAAATGTCACATAATTCGATGACAGCTTATTAGAATTTCAACGTTTTTCTTTAAACCTTTTCCGAAAGGGAAAGGTTTAAATTGGCTTATATTATTTATAAGGCTGTATTTTGAGTATCAACCGAAGCAATCTCTATGAGATCGTTTCACTTGTGTTAACGATGGCTCAACACTGATTCAAAAAGATTAGTCTTAAAATGCACAACCTACTCAGTTTTTCAGTTATATAATTATCTGCAATACCGAATATTCAATATGAACAGTTAACATCAAATGATGGACAAAACAGATGTCCTTATCGTAGGTTCAGGACCTACAGGGCTTACCCTGGCATGCGAGCTTGCAAGGCACGGCATCATACCCGCTATCATAGATAAAGCTTCCGCCCCATCCGACAAATCAAAGGCCTTTGGAATCCATGCAAGAACCATGGAGATCTTTGAAAATATGGGGATAGTGGAAAAAGTATTAACTAAAGGAAATATATGCGATGGCCTTAATATCTATAACAGGGGCAAACAAATTGCCGAGATGAGAATAGACAATTTAAAAAGCAAATATCCATTCTTCTTAATCCTGGCACAGAGCGATACAGAAAAAATCCTGATTGAGCACTTAAAAACCTATGGAATAGAGGTTCAACGGCAAACCGAGCTGATCAGTTTCGAACAAAACGATAATGAAATTTTTACAAAAGTTAAAAACTCAAATGAAACAAATGAGATTAAATGCAAATATCTAATTGGTTGTGATGGGGCTCACAGCACAGTAAGAAACACACTCAACCTTGAATTCAAAGGTGCTCCATACCCCAATCACTGGTTGCTCGCTGACCTTAATATCCAATGGGATTACCCCTTGTACCATTTATCAGCATTCTTACATCCAAGCGGAGTAACCGCATACTTCCCATTATACGAAAACAGAGGAAGACTGATGTTCGAACTCCCAAACAGCCCAATAGACGAGGAAGTAGAGGAACCAAAGATTGAAGAAGGAATAGAGTTAGCAAAAGAAAGAGAAATTAAGTTCAGTTCTATTACCGATCCGACGTGGCTTGCCTACTTTACGCTCCACCATAGAATGGTCGACCAATATAACAAAGGCAATGTGTTTATCGCCGGCGATGCCGCACACATTCATAGCCCCGTTGGAGGACAAGGCATGAACACAGGAATCCAGGACGCTTACAACCTCGCATGGAAAATAGGACTTGTGCTAAGAGGAAGATCTCCGAACAATATACTGAAAAGCTACAACATTGAACGGCACAGAGTCGGGGAAGATGTTGTGAAATTAACAGATAGGGCAACTAAAATGATCACACTACACAACCCGGTGTTTAATGCCCTAAGAAATAAAATGATTGGTTTTCTCTCAAATTTAGATTCCGTAGCGGAAAAGATGCTTCGAACGCTTTCTCAGATTGAGGTTAACTATAAAGGAAGCCCCATAGTTGGAGAAGATTGGAAAATCGTTCATCAAAGCTCATTTGGTCATAGTCCAAAAGGTCTGGAACCCGGCGAGCGAATCGCCGACTATATTCTTTACGATCATCAAACCCGCAGCACTACCAATCTATACGATCTTCTAATGGGAAGGGAACACGAGCTTCTTCTCTTTACGGGCTTTGACCCGGGGGAGGAAGATTATATCAGGTTAAGAGAGGTTGCTGTGGAAATTCCGAAGCAATTTGGTGACCTAATGGAAATTCACATTATAAAAGGTGAAAGGGCTTTACCACCTGAATTAAGGGAATTCCCCTCTATCCATGTGGATAAAAATTTTCAATTACACAAGGATCTCGGTGCGGCATTATGCAGTTTATACCTGATACGCCCGGACGGCTATATAGCATACAGGAACCAACCCCTGAGCATTGAGTGCTTAACTAACTACCTGTCCGGGATCTTTATTTAGTTAAAATATGACTGATGCCGTTAAACTATAATATGTTGGAAAACAAAGCATATTTCAGAATTCACTCAGAGCTCAATGATTTTCTTAATTCAAAGGAAGAAGAGACCAATTTGCCATATAAGTTCAGGGGCAATCCATCAATTAAAGATGCGATAGAGGCAATAGGAATACCACACCCGGAAGTTGATGTAATTGTTGTAAACAATTTTTCTGTGGACTTCAATTATCACTTGATCAATGACGATAATGTTTCTGTATACCCCAGTTCTTCACGTCCTGACATCAGTAAAATAGTTGAACTAAAGGATATACCAAGGCCCAGGTTTATCCTTGATGTACACCTGGGCAAACTGGCCAGGCTATTGAGAATGCTTGGAATCGATTCCCTGTACCGCAACAATTATAATGACCGGGAGATAGCTCAAATGGCTCCTAAAACAAACAGGATCGTTTTAACAAGGGACAGAAAACTGCTTAAATACAAAATAATAATTCACGGATACTGGATAAGATCTTTTTACCCCGACAATCAATTAATAGAAGTGCTTAAACATTATAAACTGGAGTCAGAATTAAAACCGTTTCACAGGTGTCTTGAGTGTAACGGTGTCATAAGAAGCATAGATAAAGACAAGGTGCAAGACCGCCTGGAACCCAAAACAAAGATTTATTATGAAAAATTTTATAAATGTACTGATTGTGAAAAAATATACTGGAAGGGCTCTCATTATGAGAATATGAAAACCACGGTAGATAATTTAATTAATTAGATAATAATTCAAGTATATATGAAATATAAGATCAATATCGGTTTATCAATTCTGTCAGGCCTCATAGCACTGTCGTTCTCTTTTCATTCCTATTCCCGGACAGACAAAGATTTAGAATACAGGGGAGCCGTCCTGGCACACATACACAAAGTAGGTAGTGGGTATGGATCACGAAAATCACAAGAAATGCACAAACACTTAATCACTATTGGTTACGACATCGTCCAGATTAATACATTTGCCTATATGAGAAATAGAAAACACACAGAGGTTTATTACAATAACGACCCAACTCTGTCAAACAATTATGTTAAGGAGGAAATCAAGAATCTTCATAGCGCAGGTTTCAAGGTTATGCTTAAACCGCATGTATGGGTCGGTGGGCATGAACTAGACCCCGACAACTGGAGAAGTAAGATTGATTTCTCACAAAAGAAAAAATTAAATTCCTGGTTTTCCAACTATGAAAAATTCATAACAGACCAGGCAGTATTAGCTGAGGAATTAAAAGTCGAGGTATTCGTAATAGGCACCGAACTGGTAGGTTTAAGCAAGTATACGGATAAATGGAATAATCTGATCAGGAAAATCAGATCAGTATACAGCGGCAGGCTGACGTATGCCGCTGAATGGAAAAATGCAAAAAATGTCAAGTTTTGGAATAGTCTTGATTACATCGGTATTGATGCATATTACCCGCTAACTGAAAAAAACAATCCTTCTGTTGAAGAACTCATAGATAGCTGGGCGAAGTACGATCGTGAATTCAGTACTTTGTATAAAGAGTATGGGAAGAAGATAATATTTACAGAAATTGGCTATAAATCAGTTGAGGGCACAGCTAAAAGGCCCTGGGAATGGAGTCATAATACAAAATACAGCGAAGAAGAACAGGCAGCCGCATTCGAAGCCCTTTCAAAGTTTTTTGCTAACAAGCCCTATCTCGCAGGAGTGTTTATATGGAAATACTTCACAGATAATAACAGCGATGAAAAAGGAAATATCAAAAAGGGGTTCACACCATATGGCAAGAAAGCCGAAAATGTAATTACCGATTGGTTTAGATAAAAAAATGAAAACTGAATTCCCTTAATAATTTTCAACGATAAATGGAAAAGTCAGAGAATAATTCTCCTCTTTCCCCTCAGATCTATATCCAATTTCTAACCTCACTTCTCTTGAGCCACTGGTCAACTTATTGAAGTAAATATACCCCTTCAATAGTGCACCTGAATTTACCGGTCCCGGTATGAAGGCCTTGGAAAAAATATTTCTTGTGTCAACGTGCCTGATGTAATAAGCAGGCGGGGGTGGAAAATAAAACGGATAATATCCAAAAAAGCCATAAGGTCTTCTATAATACCTGCCCCATCCATAATATCCTCTTCCAAAATTCGCACCTAGGCCAATAGTTATATATGGGTAATTCGGTCCGTATGCATAACCTGAGGTCGATTTAACAATGTCTGCAACAGCCTGGGGCGTAAGAGTATTATATTGATTGTTAAAATCGTCAACAAGTGTAATATCGTTTCTTCTCACAATGATTTTACTTTTAGAACCATTGTATATTTCGATATAAAATGGTGTTGTGTAATCATTTAAAGAACTGGGATAATAAAACCAGGGGGAAGAATTAACGGTAACTTCAACTCCCCCTTCAGATTGATAAGTAGTCCTTTTATCTTCAACCATCCCGTTACCTGATAGAGGAACCAGTTGCTGTGTCGCACAACCAAATAAAAAAAGTAGTAGAGAGAAAATTGCTAAACCTGCAAATTTATTTTGCAAGTTTCTCGGAATTCCAGTCAGAGAAATACATAACTCACAACCTTTTTTCATAATATAATTATATAATTTGACATATGTGTTTTCTACAAATTTTTCCAATATAGGATATTATTAGCTTATTTTCTAAACTTAGTCACGATTTCTAAAGGAGAAATACAAATATGAGTAAATACCCGCCCGGCTTGGATACAACTGTAGATTATAAATTCTACGATGCCATTTTTCAAAGAAGATCAAGAAGGTTTGGTCTGGGAATGGAAATCGAGAGAGGAGCGCTGAAATACAAATCAAGGCATAATCCCGTTCCACTATTGGAATTGGAAGAAGCTATACTGGTTTGGACAGGACTTGGAATAAAAAATATCAACCTATCGGATTTCCCCCCTCACGTTGGTTTGAATCTCGAGATGCAATTTACCAGTAAAACGATACCAGCACTTGGCGATGTTCATCGAACAGAGCTCTTTTATACAAATGATGAAGGCACATACATGATAAAAATGCACGATAAAAGAGGAGAAGATTTTAAAGGGCTTGAACCCTTGAGCCGGGTAGAGAGAATTGAAAGAATCCTGGAACTCTTCAAAAATTCAAAAATCAAGCTGGAAGATAACAGGGCGGATTTGCCCTCTAAGCCTCCCGGGATTGCTGCTCACAACCTTTGGAATGTTAACAAGCCCGGCACAACGGTATTTATGCCTGTAACAGACTTATCCGCATGCATAATAAATCTATACTTTTTCTATATGAGGCACGACCACAGATTCAATTTCGTAGATGAACTCCACGGCCTCAGACTGCCGGGAACTCAGGGATGGCTTGATAAAGGGTTTTTGGATGAAAGCAAGAGAATGCCGCTTATAGAAGCCGAACTCAGGTTCGCAAACGGTTATATTGCTGAGCAGGCATTCATGGGGCAAAACATGGTCCTTGCATTGCAAACACTCGGACTGGGCGGCTGGTTGTTCAGCGGTTTTGCAAGCATGTTTATGCTTGGTGGAACACCGTTCCACAAAGGGCTCGGATTCAGGTTTATAACCCCGGAAATAAAGGGGGAAATAGGAAATCCAAATCCCGTTGCAGTTGGAAGAGATGGGCTTTTCCAGGCATACTGCCCACCTTATTATAAAGACATGGGGGAAGCCGTGGAAGCATTTAACGATCAAAAATGGACGAACTGGGAAACCCATGTCCTTCCCTATAAAAATCCCGAAGGTGTTCTTCAGGAAGTGGAAAAACCAACTAAAGATGAAATTCAGGTTGTAAAGGACATTTGTAATTATGTTTACGATACATACGGTAGGTTCCCGGCGTTTTCCGATCCAATGTTTCTTAGGTTTATGGTACAGGCACATCATCTCGATCTGGATTTTTATAACGAATATTATCCACCCGGTGCATATACAGAAAATCATAAGAATCATTTTAAACTCTGGCATCCGGATATGCCT
Source organism: Thermodesulfobacteriota bacterium (assembly GCA_036476895.1). Taxonomy (GTDB): domain Bacteria; phylum Desulfobacterota_D; class UBA1144; order Nemesobacterales; family JAZGCJ01; genus JAZGCJ01. The sequence goes on along the minus strand of JAZGCJ010000083.1, from coordinate 6,354 downwards.
GACCCCTTTGATAACCAGGAGTCTTGATCGGTAGGATGAAAAAGGTTTTTATCACTTGTTGTCTCCCGGACAATTTGGGCAATCTTCTTGGAAGAGAGTACGAAGTTGCGGTATTCCCGGAAAAGAGACCCCCGACCAAAAATGAAATAATAAAATATGGCAGCGATTCAAATGCATTTATAACCACCGTTAATGATATTATTGACAAGGAAATAATTGAATCCTGCCCCGGTCTTCGGGTCATTGCTAATTGTGCAGTGGGGTATGAGAATATAGATGTTAATTACGCTGTGAAAAAGGGAATATACGTTACTAATACCCCTGATGTCCTGAACGAAACAACGGCCGATCTGGCCTGGGCACTTATTCTCTCAACCGCAAGGCGTGTAGCAGAGGGTGACAGCCTGGTCAGGAAAGGGGAGTTCAGATATTGGGGTTTATCTCTCCTTCTCGGACATAATGTATACGGAAAGACTCTTGGAATATTCGGGATGGGGAGGATCGGTAGTGCTGTAGCCAGGAGGTCAGTCGGGTTCAGTATGAGAGTGATCTATTCAAGCAGAAATAGAAATAAGGCAATTGATAATAAGATAGGATCAGTTCTGGTGGATTTTCAGACACTGCTAAGGGAATCGGACTATCTGGTTATAACTGCACCCCTCAATGAAGATACGAGAGGGCGTTTTGGAATGGAGGAGTTTCAACAGATGAAAGACACTGCTGTATTAATTAATGTTGGAAGAGGACCTATTGTAAGAGAGAGGGAATTGGCAAATGCTCTGAAGAAAGGTGTTATTTGGGCAGCGGGTCTTGATGTGTTTGAAAAAGAACCTGAAGTTGATGAGGAACTTATTAAGTTGAATAACGCTGTTCTTCTTCCACATATTGGCAGCGGATCTGTTGAAACAAGAGAGGGCATGGCTAAAATGGCCGTAGAAAATGTAATTGATGCATTTCAGGAAAGAATTCCCAGAAACGTTGTTAAATAGACGACGTGATTTATCTAATAAAAACATATTTTTAAATAAAAAAAGGCAGATCCCAATTCACACCACAAACGTTTAAAGTCAGTATCTGAGCCTGACATCATTTGATTGTTAAAATTAAACACGCGAACAAATTAATTGAAAGTTACTTTCAATTAATTAAACTATATTACTGAAGTGACTTTAAAAATCATAACAATTTTAATTCTCCTACTTACTTTCGCTGGATTTGGAAAAGCGGATGAACAAGTAAAACTTGATTATATTCACATACACCCCGAGAGCGATTTAAAGATTACAAACTGGTCTATGTATTCAGCCTGGGGTGGAGTCGGAATTATAAATAATGTAACTATTGAAAACTCAAGCGATATTGCTTACAAAAATCCTAAAGTACAGGTATGTTACACGGCTCCCGCAATCGGGGCAATCGGTATAATTGCTCAGGAAACGGGTGTTTTACAAATTACAATTCCCCCAAATAGCAAGCAAACTTACCTCAAAGGTGGTGCTACTTTTGGTTCTAAATCCCAGTCCATGATGCCATATTCTATAAGAATATTAAAGGTAACTCCCGTAATCGACTAAGAATATTCCAGATCAAGCCTTCGTTAATACCATACCTCCTACTAATAACTTCAGTATACAAAAGGTATTAAGCGTTTAGTATGAGCGCAGTAATTCTCATACTCATCTCCTAACATTTCAGATAAAACAGCTTCTTCAATCTTAATTCTGTAGAGCAGCATAGCCGTCGTTGGAACAATCGCCAACAAGAGACTTATCCAGTTTCCAACTGAAATTCCAAATCCAAGAAATGAAATGGCCAGACCCGTATATGAGGGGTGACGCATATATCTGAATAGACCGCTTTTTACCAGTTTATGATTGTCTGTAACAGAAATCTTCATGCAGAAGTATTGCCCTAGTTGAAAAACAGCGGTATAACGAATGATTATTCCAATGATGATTAGAATAATTCCTACAGATAGATGCACGTATTCACTTCCTGGAATATATAGATCAGTAAAGAACTGGAACGAGTAGGATATTGTCAGACTCAGGGGATTTACGAGCCACATCAGCTTCATAGTACCTTTGTCTTTAATATCTGCATTACCCTTACCACCCTTTTTGATCGTGAGTAAAGTCTCCAGAATAAGCCAAAATAAAATAATTATGTAGTAGAAGATAATGAGCATTTTTTGGATCTATCGATTTCTTAAGTACTTCAATTGTAACTAATTTATTCGACAACAGAACAAGACCTTTAGTGTGTATCCACTTATGATTTCCCCTACTCTTATCATTCTGAAAGCAGGTAAAGCAATCTCATCTTTTGTCTTTCCCATCTTTTTGTTGGAAACCCGTATTAATAATCAAGTAGGCATTTGGGCTAGTGTGTCCGAATCCTCTTATCCATCGGTTTCGTTCCCGAAATTAGTAATCGGGAATCCATTATTTTAAATGTGCGGGCATAGGGATAGGTTTGACCGAAACCTCTTATTAAAATATATATTTTATTTCTGAGTGGTGATTCCATTAATTCTGTATTCTAAGGGACGAGTTTGACCAAATTCTCATATTAGAATTAACGAAATGTTAGTGCTTTGTATTAACTAGCAAGTAACTTTGTTCAATAGTGACCGATTACATGTCTGACAACGAGTCTTATGAAAAAGAAGACTCGGTCATCATTGAGATAAAGCAATAGACCTTCATAAGATAATTTGATATTAACGATTATATTAGAGGAAGACATGGACACAGTTATTGTTAGTTGAGGGCATCCAAATCCTCCTTTTAGTCGAATTTGTTATCGAGATCGTAATCGAAACAGTTACGAAGATAGAAAAGAAACAAATTTCGCTGAATATATGACCTTAAACAACCCCTAAATCTTTTGCCCACCAAAGAGCTTTAAGAAAGGATGAGACCTCACAGTAAACAAGTAGCAGAAGAAGGACTTCTATTATCTCTTCCCTTGTAGCACCCTTATTCATTGCCTCTTTTACATGGAATTTAAATCCACTCTCGAACTTTTGAGCTCCGAGGAGGCCTACAATCACTAGCTCCTTTGTTTTTTTATCGAGCATGGGCCGCTCCATTATATCACGGATTACTGCGCCAAACTTCTCGGACAATTCTGGAAAATTCTCAATAAACTGCTTGTATTCGGGTATTGGTTCCTGTTCCCATATAGCCATGGTCAAAGCCTCCTATCATTGGACTCAGTGCTGATTTCCTATCAATAAATTGTACCTATGCTTAAACTGGTTTTATTCAACAAATGGTATTGGACTTTGACTTGATAGTTTAAAAAACAGAAAGTGGTATCAGGTCTTATGATATAAGATTATAGTTAAGAGGTTCGCGTATTACAATTGACAGATGGAATTTGTGATTCTTATTTGAGCACGTGACGGATACCATCCTGATAATTTATCAATTGTGAAGATGCGACCCCCCCCCATTGTTTATGTTATTATAAAGACTTATATTAATTGTTTAAATAATAAAAATTTATTACGGAGTATATAATGAAACTAGGAATTGCATTACCTCAACTTGGTGACTGGGCTACACCCGAAAACATAATTACAGTTTCTCAAAAAGCAGAAGAACTTGGATACAACTCTGTGTGGGTGCAGGAAAGGCTGCTTTATCCATTAAATCCTAAAAAACCTTATCCAGTTACTCCTGATGGAACATTACCGGAAGGTTACAAATATGTATTAGACCCGATTATTTCTCTTAGTTATGCAGCCGCAAACACAAAGAACATTCGTATAGGAACTTCGATAATTAACGTGGCTTATCATACGCCTGCAGTTCTTGCTAAACAGCTTGCAACTCTGGACCATATTTCAGGTGGTCGGCTTAATTTCGGAGTAGGACTTGGATGGTCGGAAGATGAGTATGATGCCACGAATGTTCAATTTAAGAACCGGGGAGATAGGGTTGATGAATTTTTAAAATGTCTAATAACCCTTTGGACAGAAGACGAGCCAGAATTTAACGGCACTTATTATAAAGTACCAAGATCAATAGTAAATCCTAAGCCCCTTCAAAAACCTTACCCAGTTATAACCATTGGAGGATTTAGCCCACGTTCATTTGTAAGAGCAGTTACTCTTGGTGATGGCTATAATGGTATTATACTACCTTTTGATCAAATGGCAGGTGTTATTGATACTCTTAGGAACTCAGCTGATTCATTTAACCGTGATTTCAAAGAACTTGAGATAGTCTGCAGATCAGTACCAGTTATTATGGATGAATCTCCCGGAGATGAGAGAACACCTCTAATAGGTACACCAGATGAAATTAAAGAGGATATCCTACGTTTTGATGAGCTGGGAGTTAGTGAGATAATTTTTGAATTTAATTTTGATCCGGAAATGACTGCTGAAAGGATATCCGATTATATGGAAATGCTCGCTTCTTCCTGACCCTTCTTGTTCATATTGGTTATTTAAACAAGCTATGATTAAACAATTCTCGTAACTTCGCCCCACTATTTATTGTTACAAAAAATGATGTCTGGCTTTGGCATTAGATTTTAAAGAATGGATTCCCGATAGAAACATTCGAGAATGACACTTCGTGTGAAATTGCTTCGGTTATTCTCGAAATGATAAAGTAATTTTACAAATGAACACGTTAGTTATTAAAAGAAAAGTTATTATAAAAGATGCCGTTTTATCCAAAGATAGAAAATATCGTTATGCGCTTTGGAGGATTTGGAACGAAGAAAAGCCCAGGGTTATGTTTATTTGTCTAAATCCATCTACTGCTGATGAAGTGCAAGATGATCCGACTTTAATACGCTGCATATCTTACTCTAAACTTTGGGGTTATGGTGGAGTTGTCATTTCAAACCTTTTTGCTTTTCGTACAACCAATCCCAAAGAATTAATAAATGTGAAGTACCCGGTTGGGAATGAAAATGATGAATGGATAAAACATCTTTCAAAAGAGGCGGAAATAATTGTTTGTGCATGGGGGAATCTCGGTGAATTTTTATATAGAGGACAAGTAGTAATTGATATGTTTAAAGAGATATATTGTTTGAAAATTAACAAATCCGGACAACCGGCCCATCCACTTTACCAGCCGAAAAATTTAAAGCCAAAGAGGATTAACAACATATGGAAGATTTACTGATATACAGTAATTCAGATAAGGAGGTATAATTCATTGCCAGATACAATAACGGCAAACATAAATCAACGCGGCGTCTTAACATTACCAAAGTCTATAAGAAATCGTTACAAACTTAAGACAGGTGACAGTTTAACTTTACTTGATATTGAAGGGATTCACATTTTATCACCACTCCGTTCCGAAATCGATTTATTAGCTGACCGTATTACTAAATCGCTCATAGAAGAAGGCGAAACTATAGAAAATACTTTGCGTTTATTGGCCCAGGAACGAGAAAAGTATGCCAAAAAGGATTAGTGTCTTTCTTGACACCAGTACTTTATTCGCCGGAATTTGGTCTTCTGAAGGTGGGGCACGAATGATCTTAAAATTAGGTGAATCTGGGATAATACGCTTATTGGTTAGTTAGCAGGTGTTAGCTGAAATAGAAGGTGTAGTCAGAAGAAAAGCACCAAAGGAATTGGGAACATTAGCTTTACTCTGTGAACGTGCGAATATCGAAATTATAACAGATCCGGCTGGAAAAACATTAACTAAGTTTTCTAAGGTAATTGATCACTATGGAGATGCTAGAGTAATAGCGGTTGCATGGTCTTCAGATATCGATTATTTTGTGAAATTGGATCAAGTACATTTTCTTAAGAACAGAAAGTTGAGAAAATTGTTGCATTTTCCAATTAGAAACACCTGGGTTCGCGTCTTCACAATTTACAAATATCGGTGGTCGGATAAGTTTTGTTTTTCTCTGATATAATTGACGCAATAATTTCTGTTGACACTATTCAGTCAAATCTCTATAATTTAAATCGGAGGTGAAAACATGGGAATTATTGGTGACACGCCACCATGCAAGTAGGTTTTTTATAGAGATATGTATTTTGGTGGGTTGTTTTATATTCTCACCTAATAATAACTGATCGTTATTGCTAAAAATTAGCCAAAAAAAAATGAAGGGAGCCAAACGGCTCCCTTTCTATATTCAATACCACTGATATTAAACAAACCAAGAGTGTTAAGCATTGGCTTGAGATATTATGAGATTTCCCGTCAGAGGGATTCGAGATTACTTTAGCTGGATTCGAGTTAACTACTCACGGGAACGAAACCAACAAATTCGAAAACGATTTCGACAAATCGGAGGGATCGGTCAGTGTTGAACAAAGTTAATTGCTAGTTAATACTAAGCACTAACATTTCGTTA
>JAZGCJ010000082.1:0-6904 GCA_036476895.1 Thermodesulfobacteriota bacterium | reverse complement strand
TAATATGGTTGGTATAGATCCGAAGAGAGAGTTGTTAATGTTGATATATAAGGAAGCGCTCGTGCCTGACAATACAAAATTAAGAGAACAAGTAGAAGCGGGGGTGAAACAGGGATGTAGCATTAATCCAGAGGACTTGCCGCAGGCATTCGATTATGGAGTAGCATTCTGATGAAAATTATCTCCATCATACCGGCAAGAGGAGGGAGTAAATGCATTCCCAGGAAAAATATATATCGTATATTTGGAAAACCGTTAATTGGCTACACTATAGAACACGCTTTTGCCTCTGACAGAATTGAAAGAGTAATTGTCTCTACGGACGATGAAGAAATAGGAGTTGTTGCAAGAGTATTCGGCGCAGAAGTTCCTTTTTTAAGGCCTTCGGAAATAAGTGGGGACGAGACGCCAGATTTCCCTGTGTTTAAACACGCTCTCAATTGGCTAAAAGATAATGAGTGTTATAAGCCTGACATAATTGTTCATCTGCGCCCGACAAGTCCATTTCGAATTACAAAAGATATTGACAAAATGGTGGAAGTTCTCATGGCTAATCCAGAGGCTGACTCAATCAGGTCTGTTTCAGTCTCTAAGCAAACTCCGTATAAAATGTGGAATCTAAATGGAAAATATATAGAGCCGTTTATAGATCATAACTTTAATGAGCAAACTCTGACAGCGAAGCAGTTTCTTCCTCAGGTGCTGTATCACAACGGCAATATTGACGTAATAAGAGTTTCATCAATAATGAAGGGAGAATCCCTCACCGGAAAAAACATACTTCCATTTATGATGCATAATGAAATATGTGATATCCAAATTGATAGTATGTTTGATTTGAGAATGGCCGAAATGGCGATTCGTTTAGAAAGTTAGGTTTTGCGAAGGCACCATTCGGTTGATTTAATACATCTGGGATATCAATGAGGAATAATAGTTTGGGAGATCAATAATGCCTAGATTATTTCCAAATGACTTAATCGCTTACACAAAATACATATTCGAGGCGATTGGCGTGCCGGAGAAAACATCTGAACTTGTGGCGAATATGCTTGTAGAGAGCAACTTAAGGGGACACGACTCTCATGGAGTTATTAGAATAGATCAATATATTAAACACATTAAAAAGGGGTTTATTAACCCGAATGCAGAGCCAGCGATCGAAGTTGATTTGCCCTCATATGGAAATATAAATGGGAACAGAGCGTTTGGGCAAGTAGCGGCAACCTTCGCGATCCGTTTTGCGATAGACAAGGCAAAAGAGAACGGTTTCGCTCTAGTTGGTTGTTATAACATGGCGCATGTTGGTCGATTGGAGGATTATGTTTCCTTGGCAGCACAAAGTGATTGCATAGCAATCGCATTTTGCAATGGAGGAGGGCCAAATGTTGCGGCATATGGAAGTAAAACCAGGACATTTGGAACTAATCCAATCGCTTTTGCAGTGCCAAATAAAACTGAGGATAATCTATTAATAGGTTTTGCGACTGCCGCAACGGCAGAAGGCAAGTTAAATGTTGCAAGGAATAAAGGAGATAAAATAGATGAAGGTCTTATATTAGATAAGAATGGGTTTATCAGTAATGATCCCAATTGTTTTTATGACGGCGGTGCAATTATGCCAATGGCGGGACATAAAGGATCCGCTTTCAGTATTATACTAGAAATATTAGGAGGAATATTTACTGGTGGAAGATGTTCTTCCTTTGATGGGTATGTAGATGGCAATGGCATTCTATTTATGGTAATGCGACCTGATTTACTCCGAAATAGAAATGATTTTGATAAAGATTTGGAGTTATTCCAGAATATTATTAAAAGTGGCTCACCAGCAAGCGGGATTGAATCAATTCTATTGCCGGGACAGAAGGAAAAAGAGTCTTACGATAAATTAAAACATGATGGAATTGTTCTGGATGACAAATCGTGGAATATTATTTCAAATATTGCGAAATCTTATGATGTCGAAATTGACTTAGACCACCGCTCAATGGGTGGGGCTTTAATACCCTCGAAAAGAATTTCAACTGGGAAACCTGATGTTCTTCGTGCCGATGGTACCGATAATATTTCTCGATGACACCTGCTGTCACAGGATCGCTCAATGTGCGGGGAAAATACTCATTCCCTCAAATTCTCCTACCGACAATGGTATTCATAACTCGGGGAACTCACCGAAGAACCGACTCGGCGAAATGTTTTTCAAAATACCCATAACCCTGGCAATGGCATCCCAGGGATGAAAATTCAACACAAAGGCACAGGGTCCTTTACTGGTAATAATGGGGAGAGATTAAAATGATAGAAATATTTCTAGATACAGCAAATATAGAAGAAATTAAAAAATTTGCTAAAATTGGTATTATTGACGGTGTTACTACTAATCCCGCTTTGGTTGCAAAAGAAGGAAGATGCTTCAGGGAAGCAATAGATGAGATTTGCAGTATTATTGATGGGCCTGTTAGTGCTGAGGTAATAAGTGAAGACTCTGAGTCGATGGTAAAAGAAGCAAGAATGATCTCTAAAATTCACAAAAATATTGTTGTGAAAGTACCTGCAACCCCAGCTGGTTTCGAGGCTGTAAATATTGTTAGTAGAGAAGGAATTAAGACAAATGTTACGATTGTGTTTACCGCTAATCAGGCTCTTCTTGCTGCTAAAGTTGGCGCAACTTATATAAGTCCCTTCATCGGTAGGTTAGATGCATCGTCAACGAATGGTACTGAATTAATTAAAGAGATCGTAAAAATATTTACAAATTATGACATAAAGTCAAAACTCATTGCTGCAAGTATGAGAAATGTTGTTTACGTGAAAGAGGCTGCTTTAGCAGGAGCGGATGTTACCACCATTCCCCCGGATGTGCTGTATCAAATGATGGTCAGTGAATTGACTGACGTTAGCTTGAAAGGATTTTTAAGCGAATGGAACAAGTTGCCCGAGGATAAAAGGAAGTATTTTAAACAATAGTATCCTTTGAGATTTAATATGAGATTACAGGATACCGTTGCTGTTATTACGGGATCAAGTAGGGGGATAGGCGCCGCTATTGCAAGAGGATATGCAAGAGAGGGTTGTAAGGTTGTTGTTACCTATATTAACCAGAAAGAAAATGCCGAAAAGGTAGCCGAAGAAATCGGATCAGAGCTTGTATTGAAGATGGACGTCAGAAAAAGAGTAGAAATCAGAAATGTATACGAAAAGACTGTTGAAAAGTACGGTAAAATAAATATTCTTGTAAATAATGCCGGAATTAATCGGACCAACGATTTTGATAAACAGACTGATGAAGAGTGGAATGAAGTGATAGATGTCAACCTAACCGGTGTATTCCGTTGTTGTCAGGAAGTTTTACCTCATATTATTGATAACGGGAGAATTATAAATATTGGTTCTCTTTCCGGAGAATATGGTGGTCCAAGAACTCCGTGCTATGCAGCTGCAAAGATGGGGATAATGGCGCTTACGCATAATCTTGCCCGTTTTCTAGGGCCGCGAAATATTTGTGTAAACACTCTTTCTCCAGGAGTGATAGCTGGAGAATTTACCGAAAAAACAATGACACCGGATGTTAGAGAAACAGCACTGTCTTTAATGCTTATAAAGAGGTTTGCAAAGTATGAGGAAATGGTAGGGGCTGCCATATATTTAGCTTCGGATGAGTCCTCGTATATGACTGCTCAGACCTTAAGCATAAATGGTGGCGCATGGGTAAGGTAATTGTATAGTAAAAGATTACTAATTATTGGGGCTGGAGCAGAACAGGTTCCTGCTTATGAGGTGGCATTAAAAAAGGGACTTAAAGTTGTCGGGTCAGACATTAATCCTGATGCGCAAGGGTTTAAGTTTACTGATGAAAAAATTATAGCAAGTACTTATGATGCACAGAATTCGCTTCAAGAAGTAGTAAGGTTTAATAGGAGAAATCCTATTGATGGGGTGATGACCCTTGCAACTGACGCGACAATGACAGTTGCACTTATTGCAAAAGAATTGGGATTAAATAGTATCTCAGTTAATACTGCGAAACTTACAACAAATAAGTTGGTTCAACTCAAGAGATTTAGAGAAAATGGAATCCCAATCCCAGACTACTATGAAATAACATCTATTGACCAATTAAAGAGAGCTATTGATGCGTGGGGATTTCCTATAGTAATCAAACCACCTGATAACAATGGGGCAAAAGGTGTACTTAGACTAACCAACGAAGTAGACGTTGAATGGGCATTCGAAGAATCTGTATCTCATTCCGGAACAGGGACGATTATTGCCGAGAAATATTTAAATGGGTATCAAATTAGCTCTGAAAGCCTGGTTGTTAATGGCAAATGTTTTACTGCAATGTACTCTGGAAGGAATTATGAATATTTAGAAAGGTTTTCTCCATATATTATTGAAAATGGCGGATGGCTTCCAGCAGATATAACTGATCAAGAAAAACATAAACTGGATGAAATTTTGCAGAGTGTTGTTGACGCATTAGAGATTAAAAACGGTCCTTTAAAAGGAGACATTGTGTTGACGGAGCAAGGACCAGTAGTAATTGAATTTGCCTCAAGAATGGGAGGTGGATATGCAGTTTCCCATTCAATACCTTTAACTCATGGTATAAATCTTGTTGAACAGGCTATTAAACTATCAATAAATGAACGAATAAATGTTCGTGATCTCATTCCGAAGTATAAGCAATCTGCTGCAATAAGATATATTTTTGGAAAACCAGGCATAGTAAAAGAGATCAATGGTTTTGAAAAACTTAATCAAAATGGCTGGATAGTGCTTAAAAAATTGTATTGTAATATTGGTGATACTATAGAAGAAGTCACTAGTCATACAAAAAGGGCAGGATGTCTAATCGCTATAGGTAAAGATCAACAAGAAGCTGAGGAAAGAGTAAAGAAGGCTATAAACACGGTAGAAATTATAACTGAGTAATAGGTTTTAGAAAACATGGAAAATAGCCAGTTATATCTAAGAGATGTTGGGGTGCTCCTGTATAAGGAGGAAAAGGACTTATTAAAAAGAATTGATAGATGCATTAGTTTTCAAATAAAGGGTTTAAATATACAAATTACATTAAACCGTGAGTTTTTGTTAACAACTTACAAAGTAGTAGAGCAAGAACTTATCAAGAAATTATTAAATTTCGAAAGTGTTATAATTCATTTACATACTGATCAATCAAATAAATTTGGTAGAAATAATTTTACCGATCAGACTCTTTCTGTCATAAAAAACTTATTTTTACAAAGTAATAATATCGACGGATTATGCATTCACCCTGACCTTGTAGACGACTTTTCGGTGTTGGAAAGATTTATTCTAAATGACAAATATATGGGTATTGAGGTTCTAGATAAGAATGTAAAGTTTGGGAATAGATTTTCTGATATAAAAAAGATATTGGAAGAATATGACTTTTTAAGCTTAGTGCTGGATACAGCGCATATTCAAGAAATGGAAGAAGAAGGAGAACCTTACCTGAAACAATATATTGATTTCTTTAGTGATAGGATAATGGAAATGCATGTTTCTAGATCGGGAAATTATTACGATATGGATAAGATGAGCAAGGATTTTAAGACCTCCCACAGTTTATTATCAATTTCAAATAATGATATTATTAAAACAATATACAAATCGAAAGTATCAGATGCTAATTATGTTTTAGAAGGTGTTATCCCTTACGGGGAATATGGTGAAGGTTTATTGAAAAAAGAAGTTGAATATTTAAAAAAGTCTCTTTTTCAAATGTTGCCTGAGCAAAATTAATCTTTAATACTAAGCCTTTGCTCGGGCTAGTCAACGGGCCTTGCTGAAATTCTCAGGTGTTCGAAGGCGGAACCTTAAAATCAAGTACCTATCATTAAAAAGAATGAGAGAAAATAAAGCAATCTTTTTAATAGGTGTTGGCGAGATTGGAATTAATCAGATACATTGGGCGCGTAACGCAGGGTTTCATGTCATTACGAGCAACACGGATGCAAATGCTCCCGCGATGAGCCTGGCAGACGAGGGAGTTGTTATGAGCGGCACAGATACCCGTTCCTTGGTATCCTTTGCGCTTGAAAGCCTGAAACATTACAATGTTAATGCGGTGTATTCCGGTAATGATTTCGGTGTATTTTCTGCGTCAGTTATTTCACATGCGTTAGGAATTCCTGGTTTATCAATTGCTGCAGTATCCCGCAGCCTAGGTAAACAGCTTATGAAGGAATGTTGGCGGGACAATGATGTACCAACTCCCCCTTTCAAACTAATTAAGACGGAAGCAGATGCTCAAGAAGCCATCAATGAATTTGGCTTGCCGGTTATTATTAAACCTGCCGATAGTAGCGGTAGTCAGGGAATTCAATTAGTTCGTGAAGTACATGAATTAGTGAGTGTGCTTACGGAAGCTGCTCTCTATACAAAACACAACGCGATACTCCTAGAGAAATATATCGAGGGAAGACATATAGACGCAAACGCCTTTTTCTGGGAGAATAAGTTCTATGGTTGCGGTGTGTCAGAGCGTTTTTTCTCTCCCTTACCATACAGAGTGCCGATTGGTGGTTACGAACCGGCAACTATCTCACAGGATGAGGAAGCGACACTTTATCAACTTTTTGAGAAAGCAACACGATGCCTTGGGATTGATCATGGGCCGGTGAAGGCAGATTTCATTCTTTCTAACAAAGGATTTCATGCCATTGAGATCTCTGCAAGGTTTCACGGTGATGTAGGAACATCTCACAGTACATTTCATAGAACAGATCTAAGCCCTTTAATAATTTACTTCGAGACACTTTTTGCCGAGCAAGTTCCACTTTTAAAGTTGAATGACATGTTATCCTGCAAGCGTTTCTGTGGTTGGCGGGTCTTTGATTTACCAGAGGGCTATGTAATAAATCTAGATGAG
>JAZGCJ010000081.1:0-4510 GCA_036476895.1 Thermodesulfobacteriota bacterium | reverse complement strand
TATCAAGTAATGATCTTACGATCAAGATATTTATTACTGAAGCACCACAAACGTGTACTCTCTGTGAACACAAAACAGAATCTCTATATATTTATAGCTTTAATGTTTTACTTTGTAATAGTTGCTTTGAATTTGCTATGAGCAATTATAGTAAGACAGTTAATAATGATACTGTTCTCACATTTTATCATAATAAAGAACTCAATTAACAATTCCCTTTGTCTTCCTGCATAGTTTTATGTTCCTAATTCTTTAAAAGTACAAACAGTTACACTCCATGTCTGAATAATATCCTTCTGCCCGTGATACCTTTACGGAAAAATCTTCTTCTACTCTTGTTATCAAAGCAATATTTTTTATCTTTGAAAGATTAGATTGACTGAGAGGTGTTATAGTTCTGCTCTTTGGTGCACAGGAAGAAAGGATTAATAATATAGATATAACAAAAGTTAAATTTTTAAATTTATGATTAACTACACCATTATCTTAACCTTCTTAATTGCTTTAGATGTTTTTACGGTTATAGAATTTTGTATATATAGATGTCAAACTCGATTTAGTAAATGAACCCTGGCACAGCCCGTTAGAGCCCATGACACCTTAAAGGATCCTCTTTAGGAGAGGTTTATATAAAGGGACAGCTACCCATTTATAGCATACGATCAATATGGAGTATTAGACGGATTATAATATCAGTAATAAGCAATTTCCAAAAGAAACTATGTCCAACTCACTGATTGAGAATTACTTAAGGGGCCTAACAAAAGCTAAAGAGTAATTGAGAAGGGAATCAAGGTTAAGATCTATGTATCTATTCAATTAACCTTACATAGTCAGATTTGCAGCAATCCAAAAGCTCATTCAAAATATCTTGCTGGAACTGTTTAGCCTTCCAACCGACACCATTTGAAAGTATGGAAAACGCTAAGACTTCATCGTTCTTTGTAACAATATATCCCGACAGTGCCCTGACATTATTAAGATACCCTGTTTTTGCCTTAACCCTTCCCTCTATTTCGGTATGTTTGAATCTTTTCTTCAGGGTTCCGTCTATTCCGGCGATAGGAAGAGAAGATACAAAATCGTTCGAGATTTTACTGCTGTTGTAGGCGTATTCCAGGATATTTGTTAGGGTTTCGGGCGTTACCCTATTCAGGGGGGATAGCCCAGATCCGTCGACAATATTAAAACCATTTTTTATATCCAGTTTTTTTAAGAAGATCGAATATACTTTCTTGCCCTTCGTCCAGGTCCCAGGAACTCCGAAATATTTTGCCCCGATAGTTTTCATCAGATTCTCGCCAATTATATTTACACTCTCTTTGTTGTATTCATTTATAATCAGGTGTAGGGGTAATGAATTATGGGTATAAAACAGGTTGCCCCATCTTGGAACTTGCCCTTTATTTATTCCGCCTTCTATTTTGATACCAGCTTCTTCAATGTAACTTTTAATTACGTTTCCGGTATAGATTGCCGGATCATTAACCGGTAATTTTAACTCTAATGTTCTCTTGGGTCTGATTCTGCCTTTGACCACAACTGCATTTCTTTCATCATTCCAAAAGGCTGCTATACCCTGTTTTTTATTGCTTGTTATTGCCTCGTTTATAATTTGTATATTGGATCCTTTCGGTTCCATGGTTAACAGTGGACGATTACCCAGTTTTGATGCAGAAACTTTTATATTGAATGTGTTAAAGTTTAATGAAAGGGCACTTATCGGGGGGCTGTAAAATTCCTTTTTCCATTCATCCTTCCATCCCTGACCGTACCTGACATTATCAAAGAAACTTTCATCAACGAATATGCCGCCCCTTATTTCCTTTATTCCCCTTCTTTTTAACTGGTAGACTAAATATCCTATATACTCTGATTTAAGTGTGGGATCGCCATAACCTTTTATATATAAACCCCCGTGTAATACCCCGTTTTTAATTTCTCCACCTGAGTAGAGTTCCGTTTTAAATTTATAGTCCCTTTTCAAAAGGGTTAGCGCTATGGCAGAGGTTATTATTTTAACGTTGGATGCCGGGATAAATAATTTATCCGGATTATGCTGAAAAATTGTCTTTCCGGAAGTTAGAGACTGAATAGAAACCCCAAGCTTCCCATTATCTCTTGCTTCTTTCGGGATTAAGGAGCTGAGTTTTGAATTTTGGCTTTGACCAAACGAATAGGTATAGAAAAATACGGATTGGGAAATTATAAGTAAAAGAATTAAGAAGATGCGAATCATATTAGATCAAACATTTTAACTATTTCTTATTAATTTTTAAAGTCATTCTTTAACTAATTGTACTATATTTTTCAAATTAATGGGCTTGGGACCAGTTTGATCCAAGTCCTATATCAACATTTATTGGTACATTCAGTTTCCATGCGTTTTCCATGAAGTTCTTTATCATGTGGGTAACCGGGTCTAACTCATTCTTGTATACTTCAAATAAAAGCTCATCGTGAACCTGAAGAATCATTTTTGTTTTATATCCGGTCTTTAATTCATTATGAATTTTTATCATGGCCATGTTTATAATATCTGCTGCGGATCCCTGAATAGGGGTGTTCATAGCGGTTCTTTCGCCGAAACCCCTCGTTGACCTATCTGTTGAATTTAGTTCAGGGATATATCTTCTTCTTCCGATAATTGTTTCAGCATAGCCCTTGTTTTGAGCATCTGTAATTGATCTGTCAATATATTGTTTTACCCTTTTATAGCGTTCGAAATATTGTTTTATATATCCGCTTGCTAATGAAAGTGATGTACCTAACTGTTTGGCAAGTCCATATCCGCTAATTCCATAAATTATCCCAAAGTTTATGTTCTTTGCCAGCCTTCTCATATCGGGTGTTATGAGTGATTCCTCTACCGAGAAGATTTCTGAAGCAGTTCTATTATGTATATCTACCCCTTTCATAAATGAGTCAACTAAGTTTTCATCTTCTGAAAAATGCGCCAGTAATCTTAGTTCGATCTGCGAATAGTCGGCCGATAATAGGATAAAATCATTTTCAGGGACAAATGCCTCTCTGATTCTTCTGCCCTCAGGGGATTTTATCGGTATATTCTGCAGATTCGGATCGCTCGAACTAATCCTGCCGGTGGAGGTTCCCACCTGATTAAACGATGTGTGTATTCTTCCGGTTTCAGGGTTTATTAGCTTCGGCAATGAATCTATGTATGTAGACTTCAACTTTGAGAGTGCCCTGTATTGAAGTACTTTTTCCGGAACAGGGTGCAATTTAGCAAGATCTCTTAATACCTCTACATCGGTTGACGGCTCGCCGGTTTTTGTAACTTTTTTCTGAGGAAGACTGAGCTTGTCAAACAGTACATCCCTCAGTTGAAGGGGGGAATTTAGATTAAAACTAAAACCAACTTCGCTATATATATCTTCGGCTAATTGTTCTAAATCGGCTTTAAACCTGACAGATTGCTTCAGCAGTTTTTCCTCATCAACCTTTACTCCGTTAATTTCCATCTGAGCCAAAACATCAATGAACTTTAGCAGATTGTCATTGTACACGGTGTAAAGTTCCAGTTCTTCTAAGTGGGTTATAAGAATGTTTTTTAAGATCATAGCAACATCGGCATCCTCGTCTGAATACACCTTGGCAGACTCAGGGTCGACTTCTTCGAATTCAAGTTTGTTTTTCCCCTTTCCCGTAACGTCTTTGTAAGAGATCATCTTGTGATCCAGGTATCTTATGGAAAGCTGGTCGAGGCTATAACTATTTTGTGAAGAATCTATGAGATGGGCTGCAATCATCGAGTCGAAAAAAATTCCTTTTAATTCCATACCATAATTATTTAAAACTATTTTCTCGTACTTGATATTTTGGCCGATTTTCTTAATTTTTTCGTCTTCAACAATAGTTTTCAGTTCTTCAATAACTTTTTCTAATTTGAGTTGTGTAATTCTATCGGTAAGCGACCTGTGGCTGATGGGAATGTAATAGCCTTCGTGGGGATAGGGCACAAGTGCGATTCCGACAATCTTTGCCCTCATGGGTTCGGTGGATGTAGTTTCAAGATCAATGGATAGTTCTCCTGATTTCTTTATTCTTTTTATAGCTTTTTTAAGGTCTTCCAGGCTAGTGATAAGTTTATAGTTGTCATAAAATACCTTTTGATCTTTGGTTTGATTGACTTCCATATCCGTGGAATTACCTTGAATATCTTTTAGAAGATTTTTAAATTCAAATTCATTAAATAGTTTAATAAGCTCGTCATATTTAAAGCCACCGTACCTTAACTCATTTAGGCTTGAATCCAGATCGACATCCGTTTTAATTGTTACCAGTTCCTTACTCAATATCGCATCATCTTTTCCTTCTTCTATTAGTGTCTTCTGTCTTCCTTTAAGTTTCGATGTGTTTTTCAGAAGTTCTTCCAGGGATCCGAACTGGTTAATAAGATTTGATGCTGTTTTCTCTCCTATTCCTTTTACCCCTGGAATATTATCGATGGAATCTCCTGCTAGACCCTGAATATCAGTCACCTTTTCGG
>JAZGCJ010000080.1:0-4172 GCA_036476895.1 Thermodesulfobacteriota bacterium | reverse complement strand
ATGTAGGAGGAAGAGTTGTGGAGTTTGCGTCTACCGAATATTTCGTCAGGGGAAGGGGGTATATAAAATCAGTTGAGGATATTGAGAAAATCCCAGTTAGCACAAATGATCATGGAACTCCAGTTTATATAAAGGACATTGCAAATGTCCAGCTGGGTCCAGATATAAGAAGAGGTCTTGCTGAGTTGGATGGTAAGGGAGAGACGGTTGGTGGAATAGTAATAATGCGCTATGGTGAAAACGCACTTGACGTCATAGAGGGGGTAAAGCAGAAGATAGAGGAAATAAAACCTTCTTTGCCCGAAGGGGTTGAAATAATTACTACATATGACCGCTCTGGTCTTATCAAAGGTGCCATAAGCACCATTAAAGGAAAGCTGTTGGAAGAAAGTATTATCGTAAGTATTGTCATAATCATTTTCCTTTTTCATTTCAGAAGCGCAATAGTACCCATCCTTACGATCCCACTGGCGTTATTAATGGCTTTTATACCCATGTATTACTTGGGGATCACTTCGAACATTATGTCTCTTGGGGGATTTGCAATTGCGATCGGTGCTATGGTGGATGCTTCGATAGTGCTTGTGGAGAATGTGCATAAGAGACTTGAAAGTTGGAAGGAAGGTGATGATGCGGAAAGCAGATTAACGATAATGATAGATTCAATGAAGGAAGTGGGAAAACCGATCTTCTTTGCACTTCTTATCATAACAGTTTCTTTCCTCCCGGTATTTACACTGGAAGCCCAGGAGGGGAGGCTTTTCAAGCCACTTGCATTTACCAAAACATTTTCTATATTTTTTGCTGCACTACTGGCAGTCACAATTACACCAGCTTTAATAACTCTATTAATAAGAGGAGATATCAAACCGGAGGCAAAAAATCCAGTTAACCGTTTACTAATTAGGCTGTATGATCCGATTGTCAGAATCGCTTTACGCTTCAGGAGAACAGTGATAGTCGGATCATTGTTTATCTTTATCATTACCATTGTTCCATTCCTGAAGCTTGGATCTGAATTTATGCCCCCGTTAAACGAGGGTACGATTCTCTATATGCCCACTGCTGTTCCCGGCATGTCTATTACGGAAGCATCTAAGATACTTCAGATTCAAGATAAAATTCTGATGCAATTCCCGGAGGTTGAAAGGGTATTTGGCAAGATCGGGCGTGCCAGTACCTCCACAGACCCTGCACCGCTAAGTATGGTTGAGACAGTTATTACTCTTAAACCAAAGGAGGAGTGGAGAAAGGGGATGACCTGGGACAAGTTAATATCAGAGATGAATAAAAAGACAAAATTTCCGGGGATGTCTAATATATTCTGGATGCCGATACAAACCAGAACGGAGATGCTTTCCACGGGCTTCAGAACCAATCTTGGTATCAAGGTATTTGGCCCGGATCTAAAGAAGATTGAAGAAATAGGTGTCGAAATAGAGAACGTATTATCAGAATTTCCCGGAACAAGGAGTGTTTTTGCTGAAAGGGTAACCGGGGGATATTTTCTTGATTTTGATATTGATCGTGAGCAGGCCGCAAGATATGGGCTTACGGTAGGTGATGTTGAAGATGTTATAGAGACTGCTATAGGTGGAAAAAACATTTCACTTACGGTTGAGGGCCAGGAGCGGTATCCAATAAACGTTAGATATCAAAGAGAGCTTAGGATGGATATTGATGGACTAAAACGTGTGCTCGTATCCACTCCCACCGGTCTACAAGTTCCTATTTCATTATTTACGGATATCTACTTTTCAACCGGACCCCCAAGTATTAGAAATGAGGATGGTCAAAAGGTAGGATACGTTTTTGTTGATGTAGAAGGGAAGGATTATGAAGGGTATGTAAATTCGGCTAAGAAAATTGTGAGAGAAAATGTCGAGATACCTCCGGGATATTTCATCGAGTGGGCGGGGCAGTACGAATATCTTCAAAGGGCAAAGGAAAAATTAACTTACGTCTTGCCAATAACGATTTTTATCATTTTTCTCTTGCTTTATATAAACTTTAAGTCGGTAATAGAAAGCTTAATTGTTCTTCTTTCGGTTCCCTTTGCATTGGTTGGAAGCATCTGGCTTCTTTACATTCTTGATTACAATCTGAGTGTTGCAGTATGGGTTGGGATAATAGCACTTGGCGGTCTGGCTGCTCAGACAGGTGTAGTGATGATAATTTATCTGGATGAGTATTATGAAAAGATGATTGAAGAAGGGAAGAAAGGATGGGATGATCTTGCAAAATCTATTCATGACGGTGCCGTACAGAGAGTTAGACCCAAAATGATGACTGTAATGGCAATGTTTATGGGACTTCTCCCACTCATGTGGAGTCAGGGTACAGGGGCAGACGTGATGAAGAGGATAGCTGCGCCCATGGTTGGGGGTCTGATAACATCAACAATTCTTACGCTCTTGATTATACCTGCCATTTATTCGGTCTGGAAAGAAAGGGAATTGCGTAAATTGGAAAAATAAAGGTGTTTAATTATATATACAATATGGGGGAAATCACATGAAATTTATTGTTAATATAATATTTTTATTAATCGTAATCTGTCTGATCGGATATGGTTTTGCTTATTCAGGTATTTATAACGTTTCAGCAACAGTACCTAATAGTGAATTTATGAAGGAATTGTTCAAAATTGCCATTAAAAGATCTGTTAAGCGTCACGCAAAAGATATAGTAGTACCAGATTTGAGCGAACAGGATAAGATAGAAAAAGGATATGTTCACTATAAGGATATGTGTGCAGGGTGTCACGGTGCTCCGGGGGTTGAAGGGGCCGAGGGATTTAACCCCAGTCCCCCTGATTTGGCGGAAAAAGCTGAGGATTGGGGCCCTGCGGAACTTTTCTGGATAACAAAAAATGGAATCAAAATGACCGGCATGCCGTCATTTGGACATGACCACAGCGATGAAGAGATTTGGGATATTGTAGCTTTTTTGAAGAAGCTTCCTGAAATTACACCGAAGGATTACAAAGGCATGGAAGAGAAATTAAAAGATCACGTTCATGAACATAAAATCTTTACCTTTTAATTGTTTTCATTCCCATTTCACGATTTTACCAATAGATCCTCCATTCAAAATACTCGAGAATGTCTTTGAGAGGTATTAAATAAATTGCTCAGTATGGAGAAAGGAATTAACTTACATATTACTTATGGGTGTATTTTTCATGGGATTCTTTTGTAATATTGTATTTTTTCATATTGTATATTAGGGAATTTCTTGAAATGTTAAGTAACTTTGCAGCTTGTGTTTGATTCCAATTCTTCTTTACAAGCGCTTGAAATATAAGTTCTTTTTCAACCTTCTCCAGATCAACTCCTACGTCAGGAATTTGAATTGAGAATTTTCCGCCCTCAAGCTCTTGTTCCCTAAGTAATTCTTCAGGTAAGTCCTCAATGCTAATTACGTCTCCCTGACACAGAATTACTAACCTATGAATGAGATTTTCAAGTTCTCTAATATTTCCTGGCCAGTAATATCGGTTAAAAGCTTTATATACACTCTTATCGAGTTTTATTTCATACTTTCCGAACTGCTTTGTAAATTTATTAAGAAAATGATCAGCAAGAAGAGGAATATCCTCTTTTATTTCTCTTAAAGGTGGCATAATTATTGGGATAACACTAAGGCGGTAATAAAGATCATCTCTAAATAGTTTATCATCCACTAATTGTTTAAGGTTCTTATTGGTAGCAGCTATAACCCTTACATCGACTTTGTGGGGTTTTACATCTCCTATTTTATCAATCTCCATATTTTGAAGTACTCTTAGCATCTTGACCTGCAATTGTGCTGGTAACTCGTTAATCTCATCCAGGAAAATAGTCCCTCCGTCTGCTGCTTCAAATTTCCCGATTTTATTATCTTCTGCCCCTGTAAACGCACCACGTTTATAACCGAATAGCTCCGACTCAAGTAAATTCTCCGGAATAGCTCCACAGTTTACAACAATAAAAGGTTTATTACTTCGTATGCTGTTAAAATAAATAGCCTTTGCCAGAAGTTCTTTTCCTGTACCACTTTCACCTTGGATTAAAACAGTAGAATTGGTTTTGGTAATCTGACTGGCAATTGTATAGACTTCCCTCATCGCTTTTGAACTACCAATCATGTTATCAAACTTGAACGATTCTGTTAGAAGGTTACGCAGACTT
>JAZGCJ010000008.1:0-5194 GCA_036476895.1 Thermodesulfobacteriota bacterium | reverse complement strand
GCGCACCTTCTATAGCACCTCGAGGATCACGCAGATGTATCATAAACCGTGCATCAGGAAAAGCACGGGCAAGAGGTGCGAAGAACTCTATGGCCCAATTATCGTTAAAACCAATCCATTTACATTCCTCTTCTCGATATGCATTCTCAATCACCTTTAGTGCATTTTTAAATACACCTAGAAAGGAAGAAGACGGTAATAGATCCAAAAATGGAATTAAGTTAGCAGAAGCTAGACTTGACCTTTTGGTCATAGTTTCAAGTAACTTCGGCCAACTATCCTGATCAAATTTAACATCAAGATTTGCTTCTTGAATGAACTTCATCATCTTAAGTTTTGTTGGCGAAAAGTAATAGTCACTTAAATATGGGTTAGTCTCAAACTCCTCCATAATTTGAGAATCTGCAGTCTTCTGAAGAATAGCATAGCTTAATTCCCTAAACAGCGGAAGATATGGATCGCTTGCCAGGCATACGTCTTTGTTGACGCTGAGAATTTGTGCACGAAGGTTAGTACCACCGCGCGCAGTTCCCGATGTAAACAGTGGCCGACTCATCTCATTACCCCATTCTGGTTTTGATCATTAACTACGTTTATCTTATTTTTTATCTTCTTATCCAAATCCATCACGGTTTCTACGAAAATACTGAGGTGAGAGAGGTCGCGCTTCAACCAAATTATGCTCAGCAAACTGCATCACATATTGCCGCACCTGTTCGTAAGGAGCTTCGAGTTTTTTTGAAATATCAAAGACACTGGCGCCACTCCAAAACAAATTAATAATTGCTGTGTTTAGATCATATCCTGCCCTCTGATTCTCCCAATCCGCATACAAATTATATTTTGTTAGGTACACGGGTACCCGTTGCCTAGAACAAGGTATAAAGTCCGACTCAATTAACCGAACAGTATCTAATAAGATTTCAACAATCTCCTCCATAGAGTCCTCATTCGTTACTTCCGAATTATCCCTACTTGTATGGTACCACTGAAACGGGTAACGCTCGATAGCAGCCCCTGGTATTCCGACACCGGGACTGTCAAAAACTAATTCATCATTCCCCCAATGTTCTGTAAAGGTGGACTCCGTGAACTCAACACCTCGATTAATCATTACTTCCCTCAATATCCGATCTAAATAGCCATCACCCAGCCGTGTGTGTCCAAGACGGAGAGGACTGTGGATACCAGGCATTTCAATAAAAATTGAACCTAAATACAATTCAATGCGACTCTCGTGAGTAGCCAGATACACTGATGAACCAATTGTCTCCGGCATAATCAATAGCTGGTAATTATACTTACATCGCGAGTATTCCTTTCTGATTCGCTTCATCACCTCGACTCCAACCGCCACACCTGCAAGCCCATCATTTGCCTGACCTGTGTGACACAGATGAGTCAGAAATGCTATCGTGTAATCATGCTGGCCTTGAATAGTACTCTCACCCACAAGCATGTGACCTGGAGCAGTTTCCACTTGTATATCAACAAAGTAACGAGGTATATCAAGCTGTTGTACTAATGCATGAGGCAGAGTAATAATCCAATCTTTCAAGCACTTCTGGAAGTCATAAGCCAAACGATATTCATACGAAAAAGCATCCGGAACTTCCGGTCTAGACCGAACGTGTTTTAGAAGTTCATTACGACTTACCCATCCTGTGAAAGAACATGAGTAAGGAGCAAGAAACAGGGGATGATCGTCATAAGACGCAATGATCTTATTTCCATCAGATAAGTATGCTTTTCTTACATCCCAAAGAGGGGGTATAACCCAGGTCCCATACTCTTCACCACTACCATATTTGTGAATTATCATGGGAATCTCTTCTGCCAGCAAGGATAGACACTGCTCATATTCAGATGACACGATAGTCCTGTTCTTAAGGAGCAAAGCATTGATTATTTCTAACATGTTCAATCTATTTGGAGTAATTCGAAAGAATTTATACTAAATCTATAAAACCAGTATTTAAGAAAAACTAAACATACAAAATCGCCATACCCTCCGCCCACCAGCTAAAGTCTGTGTCATTCTCCGCTGTTTCAACGTAAATCTTCATTTATGTCTACTCTTTAACTCACATTTGAGAAGCCCTAATCTATAACAATCAAGATAATCCCCATTGAGATAGAAATGTTCCTTAAATGTACCTTCTACCTTAAAGCCTACTTTCTCAAATACCTTTTTTGATGCCGCGTTACCTTTTATCATGCCAGTGTAAAGTTTTCTCAGATTTAGTTTAAAAAAAGCATGTTCAGCAACAAGTTTTATGGCTTCTATTGCATAGCCTTTTCCTCTCTCATTTTTATTACCTATAAAAATACCAATTTCCGCATGCCTGTTTCTCCAATCAATTTGATGCAGTGTTATATTTCCAATGTGCTTTTTAGACTTTTCCAAGAATATGCCTAACAGCATCCCTTCATTACTATTACTGTATTTATCAATATAATTTTTAAGGTCATCTATACTTATTGGGAATCTTCCGCTCCCCATAAAAAGTGTAGTCTCCTGGCCATTCAACCATTTTGCATAATCCTCAAGATTGTCTTCTTTTGATAGTGGGCCAAGAAAAATATTCTTGCCTTCTAAGAATACTGTGTGCATCTTTTCACCTCAATTATCCTATCCTTAATTATGTTCTTTGTAATACATGGATTTCTTGCAAAAAGTATCAAACATCTAATCAATATCTCAAATGCCTATTTATAATCCGACTATAAAAAGTGATTTTTGGGGACACTGATTTTACTTTACTAACTCCCAACTCATAGGAGTCCCTCTCTTGACATGACAAGACACTTTTATGCCTAAAAGCATGTCAAAATATTTCGGAGGTAATCCGTTACCCGGGCGAATTATACGAATATTTTTTGATGTTAACTTTTCATCTTCTTTTATGTCATTTACTACATAAATCGAACGCCGAAATATGGTAGATGCCTTCTCCTTCTCAGTTGGACCATACCTTACCTTTCCCAATGCCTGCCAGGCTTTGAGGGTTTCATCAACAAGTAGCTTCATTTCATCGGGCTCAATTGAGAATTCTGAATCCACCCCTCCCTCAATCCGTGATAAGGTAATGTGTTTTTCAATTACAGTAGCTCCCAGAACCACGCCAGCTATACTCACACCAATCCCAAGTGTGTGGTCAGATAAACCTACTTCTGTATCAAATAACTTTTTTAAATGCGGAAGAGTTAGTAAATTTATATCTTCTGGCGCTGCTGGATATGTACTCGTACACTTCATTAGAACTATTTCCTTGCAACCGGCTTCTCGAGCCGTTCTTACAGTTTCATCCATTTCAGCAACAGTTGCCATGCCGATAGATATTATTAATGGCTTTCCAGTGGTCGCCACCTTTTTAATTAACGGTAAGTGATTGTTTTCGAATGAAGCAATTTTGTATGCCGGTACATTCAGGCTCTCCAGAAAATCTACTGCCGTTTCGTCAAAGGGGGTACTGAAGCCAATTAAGCCCAGCTTACGACAGTATTCAAAAATCTGCTTATGCCATTCCCAGGGAGTATGTGCCTTTTGATAGAGGTTGTAAAGGGACTGTCCATTCCATAGGCTATTGTCGTTATTAATGAAAAAAGATGCGTTATTGGCATCAATCGTCATTGTATCTGCAGTGTATGTTTGTAACTTTATGGCGTGTGCCCCCGCCTTCGCCGCTGCCTCCACAATCTTCAATGCTTTTTCCAAGGACTGGTTATGATTACCAGACATTTCTGCAATAATAAATGGAGGATCGTTCAGACTAACCAGGCGGTTGGCAATCTTGATACTTCTATTCATGTACTGTGTATACAAAAGTTGAGTGGCTTTCCTTAAAAGCTGCTTTTTGAAATGCCTTTATAGACGTTATGTTGCCTTTTTTAATCTCTGCAATTATAGGTTTACAAGGCCTTTTTTCACTCATAAACCTCTTTGTCCCTAATCTGATTACTTCTGAGCCAAGACCTTTGCCTAAAAAATCAGGATTAAGCATTACACTTACCTTTATCACATCACCATAGTCATCAAATCTTATCATTCCAATTTTACCATCTCCACAACAAGCTATATATATTTTAGAACTTGGATCTTTAATCTTCTTTTTAAACCATCTTTCATGCTCGTTCAAGGAGATAGCATTTATACTAAAAGAGTTTTCCCTAATAACAGGGTGATTTCTCCACTTAAGCAAATCACCTATATCAGAACCTTCCACATTTCTAAGCCTCAAGTTTGCATTTGCTATATCGTTCCTTAACTCTTTGATAATGGCTCCTTGCCTTTCTTTACAGTTTAATTTAACCTACTAAAATTTTATCGAACATTTCTACCAAAGATAGTATTTTCATACACATATTTCATTCAAATTCTTCAAATAATTAACATCTCTTTCAAAATCTTTCAGATTTAATTTGGGGTCTTTGTCCGTTTCAATAGAAACATATACATTTGAAGGTATCAATTTGATTATCTTGTTTAATGCAAAATTACCATCTCCATAATGAAGATGTGAATCCGTGTAAGAATTTATGTTACCATCAGATAGATGGTAAACCTTTGGCCCAAGTTTCATAAACTGATTTACAACTTTTTCCCATCCAATTTGTGCCCATGCCGCATAACATATGGCATGCCCTATATCAAGACAAAACCCAAGACCAGTTTCCTCAATAATCCGTTCTATTTCTTCAGGAGAAGCCCCTAAACAAACTTCACCTTTAAGGCCCATTTTGGGTTTGTTTTCAATAAGTACCAAATTGAAGAGAGCAGGAAATTTTTTCTTTATATTATTAATTTGTCGTATTACTTCATTGCTTGAGCCCTGTATACCTGGATGAAAGATTACATATTTAGGATTTAAGGCTAACCTAAAGGTTTCAACCTCCTTTATCATACGTTGGTTTTCAGTATCCCCTTTCTGCTGAGAAAAATTTAAACCCGAATATGAATGAGGTGCATGTAGAACAAATGGGAATTCCTTTCCTGTCCATTTACTAAGACAATCTTTTGCAGAATTAGGATCTATATAAAGTTCTACATAATCAAATATTCTTTTTTGGTAAAGCTCAAGGGTTTATAGATTTTGTTGCAACGGAAGCAACAATTCCCAAATCGAAAGTCCATCGTTCTGTCTCTTTTCTCTCTCTGAGGCTCTCGATGTTCGAGCTGTGCTTAGAACGTGAT
>JAZGCJ010000079.1:0-2731 GCA_036476895.1 Thermodesulfobacteriota bacterium | reverse complement strand
CTGCAATACCGTGATTAATCCTTCCTGGCAGTGTTGTTCCCTCACCCCTAATACCGGTTACAATCTGCAGAGCCTTGGCTCCCGCTTTAATTTTTTCAAGTGCTGTATCAACATCGTTAATCCCGCCGGCACCTATAACCTCGAGCTCCTTCCCCGCATTTTTATATATGTACGAAATATTATCGGTTGCTAATCTCCTAAACTCAATATCATCACCGCTCAGGCCCCCGGGCTGGTTTCTCCATCTCTCTCCATACTTGGCTTTCATCTCAGGGATGTCGGCAGTGTTAGTAGCAATAATGCCATTAATCTTATTATCGAGCGCTACACCTAATATACCATCTATAGCTTCATAACTAAGTTCGGGTGCTATCTTTACATACAACGGTTTCCTGTGCCCGAATCCATCCATTGCTTCATATACAGCCTGGATAATATCATTCTCATGACCCTTTTTCTGAAGTTCCCTTAACCCGGGCGTGTTTGGGGAACTTACATTAATCACAAAATAGTCTCCGTATTTATAGAGCCTTTTCGCAACAACAGCGTAGGCATTGGGTGCCTTTTCGTGCGGTACATCCCTGTTTATTCCTATACTGATTCCTATCGGAATGCCCGAACCCAGATACCTGTCAAGGTTTTTTGCCACAATTTCCATACCGGGGCTGTTAAACCCAAGCCAGTTAATTGCCACACCTGGTGCGAGCATAAACTGCCTGGGTCTGGGATTGCCTGGTTGCCTGTGTTCAAGAACGGATCCGATTTCGACCCCAGCAAAACCCAACTGCCAAAGAGCCTTGACCGACCTGGCCTCTTTATCCCAGCCCGCACCGACAATTAAAGGATTTTCAAAATCTACCCCGCTCAAACTGACCTTTAATCGTTTGTCAACAAACCTTTTCCCTCTATAGGCAAATTTTTCTAATATGCTTAAAGTGAATGAAGATAACTCCGCATAATGCAGAGCCTCTCTCGCCCTGTGGTGCCAGGTTTCAGAATCCAGCCGGTCCAGAATAGGACTTAATACTTGTTTGTACATTTTCACCTGAAGCAGAAAAGTCTTTAGTCAGACCTTTTTATTTTACCAGAAGACCACTATTAGAGATTATTATATTAGATAATAATATGAAAAGAATACAACTTAGACATTGAATTTAAAAAGTATTATATCACCATCTCGAACGACATAATCCTTTCCCTCAGATCTAATTTTACCAGCTTCTTTTGCAGCAGATTCAGAGCCTAAGGAAACAAAATCAGCAAAACCAACTGTCTCAGCCCTAATAAATCCCCTTTCAAAATCGGTATGTATCTGACCGGCAGCTTGTGGTGCTTTAGTTCCGTTTCTTACAGTCCATGCTTTTGCTTCCTTCTCGTTATATGTAAAAAATGTTATTAGGCCAAGTCTTTCATAAGCTATTTTTAGCAGTTTATCTAATCCGGACTCCTCAATACCTAATTCATAAAGAAAAATATTTTTGTCTTCTCCCTCTAGCTCAGCAATTTCGGCTTCTATTTTTGCACAAAGAACTATTAAATTTGAACCTTGTTTTTCAACATAATTTTTTACATTAGCGACCTCGGAATTTCCAAATGGATTATTTAGATCATCTTCTGAAATATTACAAACAAACAGTACTGGTTTTGAGGTAAGTAAAAAAATATCATGGATTACTCTTTCTGAATCCTTATCGACATCAAAATTAATCGACCAATTTCCATTCTCTACAAATTCTCTTAGGCTTTTTATAAAATCAAGCTCCTTTTTAATTTCCTTGTCTCCGCTCTTCGCCTGAGTTGCAAGCTTTTTCTCCCTCTTCTCAAGAGTTTCGAGATCTTTTAGAATTAGTTCATCTTCTATTATTTTTATATCCCTTAATGAATCGATAGTCTCCTCAACATGCGAAACATTTTCATCTTCAAAACATCTTACGATATGTAGAATTAGCTCTACTTCCCTTAGATCAGATAAAAAAGCGTTGCCCCTACCCTTACCTTCTGAAGCACCTTCTACAAGCCCAGCAATGTCAACAACTTCTAAGAAAGTAGGAATAGCTTTTCCAGGATTCACAATTTCGGCAATCTTGAATAGCCTTTCATCGGGTATAGGGACAACTCCTACATTTTTCTCAATAGTACAAAACGGAAAGTTGCCCACATCCGCACCTGCATTTGTCAAGGCATTAAAAAGAGTAGATTTACCTACATTTGGAAGACCAACTATTCCTGATTTTAATCCCATATTAATTATCTAAGAGGGTTTATCCATTACAAAAGTGGGTCGCTGGCTGGACGAGGTTAGAACCTCTTTGATATGTTCAGCTATATAGCCTGATAACCAAAACCGTACCCAGCTAACCAAAGTGTGTTATGTATTTCCATAAATTATATAACCCCACAACCACAACATATGGTAGATGTTAACCCTCACTTGAATCCGCTCCATAGAAATAGTACCGAAATATTGGCATAAAATGAATAATGGATAAAGAGGTAATAACTCAGAAGAGGTTAAAGATAGCATTAATTAAGTTGAAAGATATATTTGTGCTATTGGTTTTATATTAGTGGTGTCTGTTGAGACCCCGATTTTTGGTCTAAAAGGGGTACCGTCCTGAACATTTCGGAATTTTCAAAGCACAAAATATGGGATTGGGAGAGCTCTGATATCCAGCTACTATTCATGTTATTATCTGTTTCTAAGGCTCAATTCCTCTCAAACAATCTCTGT
>JAZGCJ010000078.1:0-2988 GCA_036476895.1 Thermodesulfobacteriota bacterium | reverse complement strand
AAACTAGCTGAGCTAACTGCTCTAAGGCATGAGATGAAAAAGCTTGAAGGTGAATGGACAAAGATAAAAACAATAATAGACGATAGATAGGAGGCATACTATGACGAAGAAATATGATCTCATAGTTATTGGAACAGGGACAGCAGCATCAACTGTAGCATATAAGTGCCGATCAGCAGGCTGGGAAGTAGCTGTTATTGATTCAAGGCCTTTTGGTGGAACATGTGCTCTTAGAGGATGTGATCCGAAGAAAGTGCTGGTCGGTGCTGCCGAAATTATTGATTGGAACAATCGAATGGCAGGCAATGGTGTTATTTCTAAAGAGGCCCGAATAGATTGGCCTTCATTAATGCGCTTCAAACAGACATTCACCGAACCAGTTCCAAAACACAGGGAGGAAGGGTTTTCCAAAGCCGGTATTTCTACATTTAGCGGTCGAGCCCACTTCATTGATAAGACTACTATAAAAGTTGATGATACCATCCTTACTGGGCGATATTTGTTAATAGCAAGCGGGGCAAAGCCTGAAGAACTGAATATACGGGGTGAAGAACATTTTACTACAAGCGATCAGTTCCTAGAGCTTGACGATCTTCCTGAACGAATTATTTTCGTTGGAGGAGGCTATATTTCATTTGAGCTTGCTCATATAGCTGCACGAGCTGGTGCTCATGTCCGGATACTACATAGAGATTCCAGGCCCCTTAAGGGATTTGATCCTGATTTGGCAGATCTATTGGTTCAAGCAACAAAAGATATTGGTGTTGATGTTCAACTAAATAATTCTGTTGAAGTCATAGAAAAAGATGCCAACCAGTTTTTAATACATACATCTGAAAAGAGCACTAAACAAACATTCGAGGCTGATATGGTAGTGCACGGTGCTGGACGTGTGCCGGAAATAGACGATCTGGATCTTGAAAAAGCAGGAGTTAGTAGAGAAAAAAATGGCATTTCTGTCAGTGAATATTTACAAAGTATATCAAACTCGGCAGTTTATGCAGCAGGAGATGCTGCAGCCAGCGAAGGACTCCCTCTTACGCCAGTGGCGGCTATGGAGGGACATATTGTAGCAAGCAATCTGTTGAGGGGGAACCACAGCAAGCCTAACTATACCGGTACTCCAACTGTTGTGTTTACTATCCCTCCTCTGGCTTCTGTTGGATTGCAGGAACAACAGGCAAGAGAAGAAGGTTTAAAGTTCAGAACAAATCACAAGGAGACTTCTAGCTGGTATTCATCGCGCAGGATTGGGATAAAACACTCTGCATTTAAGGTGCTTATTGAAGAAAAGAACAATCGAATAATTGGAGCACATTTATTGTGTCATAATGCAGAAGAACTTATTAATATCTTTGCTATTGCGATTCGAATAGGACTAAGTACTGCGGATCTAAAATTAATGCCTTATGCCTATCCTACTGGTTCATCGGACATTAGCTATATGGTATAGGAATTGGAAATGATTTTACCAAATAAGTAAAGGAGACCTAAATTGAGAGGATTAATTGTTGTATTTTATATTGCACTATCAATTACAGCAATTGCGACTATTGTATTTGCGCGGGGACTAAAAAATGTTGTCATTGCAAAAAAAACTAAAATAAATAATGTCTCAGTGGGTAAAGGACCTGATGCACTTTTCTTAACTCAGGACGAGAAGTTTCTATACGTGGCCAACGTAGAAGACACTTTCATTTCTGTTATTGATACCAAACAAGACAAGGTTATAAAAAAGATAGATGTAGCAGATTATCCGTGGGGATTCACACGTCTTGGCAACTCCAATTTTGTAGCAGTAAGCAGCTGGGATAAAGGCATCGATATAATAGATTTTACTAAACATGAAGTTGTCCAAAGCAAACGCTATGAATACAACCTGGGAGGTATTATTTCAACAAAAGATGGAAAGCATATATTTGTCGTCGTACCCGAGAAGAATAAAGCATTCAAAATAGATGCAAATTCTCTTGATATTGTTGATGAGTATGAAACTGGAGATGGCCCAGATGGAATTGGAATTTCTAAGGATGAAAACAAGATATACATTGCGAATACAAAGGATGGAACTATATCAATTATTAATTTAGAAGACAAGTCTAGCAGGGTTATCAAGACAGGGGGTAAACCAGAGCTGATTCATTCTAATCATGATCGCAGTAAGTTGTATATAAGCAATTTTTATAAAAATCTTGTTTATGTCTTAGACACTGAAAATGATAAAGTCATTAAAGAAATAAGCGGCTTGGATGGGCCTGAAGAAGCGGTTTTATCAATATCGGAAAAGGTGCTCTATATTGTCAATTTTAATAATTCAAAAGTATATACATATGATGCTGTTACCTATGAAAAGTTAGATAAGGAATATGCTGTTGGCAATAAGCCTATAGGCATCGCTCATGCAGATAATGGTACTAAACTATTTATAAGCAACTATGGAGATAATTCTATAACTATTATCAATACAAATTAGGAGATAAACAATAAATGGTTGCTGAAATAGTATTAGATTCTGTGATTAAATGTCCTGAATGTGGATTTGAAAAGGAAGAGACTATGCCAACTGATTCATGCTTATTCTTTTATGAGTGCACAAATTGTAAGTCCTTATTAAAACCCAAACAAGGCGATTGTTGTGTGTTTTGTTCCTATGGAAGTATAGTATGTCCCCCAAAACAAGAAGGATGTTGTTAAATATATAAACACGTACCCAATTCCATACCAACAAATTTAATACACTTTATAACTTATTGAAATAGTTATACTATTTGTTCAAAGAAATAGCCCTCTCGAGGTTGAAACAAGGGTTCGAATCCCGTTGGGTCTTATAATTAAAGTTAACCAAACTTGTAAACTTTTCTCAACTCCAAGAAATAAATCTTATGATTGGGAACCACACGGATGTCCGTGTGATCTGTAATTGACTTACTTATATTTATACCTTTTTTTAATTTCTAGAAATGTATGAAGTTCAAGTTTAAATACATA
>JAZGCJ010000077.1:0-3598 GCA_036476895.1 Thermodesulfobacteriota bacterium | reverse complement strand
TCTTTAACCCTATGTCTCTGGGTACGAGCTCGCAATTGGGTGGGAAGATGCTTGATACCTTAACTAAATTAAATTCTGCAATTTTTGCATTTCTAAGTGCCATCTCGAAGCTTGTTAACTTTTCTTTATGCCTCCCCACTCCCTTGGTTATAAATGCTGTTGAAGGAACCAATTCGAACCTCGAAATTAAATTTTGGGCTTAAATTATACTGCAATTGCCTTTTTGTCAATAGATTTGAATTAAATTAAAAGTTAATTATATGTAATTATTGAGCAGCTCAATAGTTCAGGAGTAATATTATGCCGAGAAAAAAGATAATTATTATAGGTGGAGGTTTTGCAGGTGTTAAATGTGCTGAAACACTTTCAAAGAAACTACCCGGTGAAGATTACGAGATTGTCTTATTTAACAGTGAGAATTATATGGTCTTCCAACCACTGCTGGCAGAGGTTGTAGGTGCTTCAATAACTCCGGAATCCGTTGCGGTTCCGCTAAGACAGATGCTCCCTAAAGTAACCTGCAGGACCGAGGATATAACACTGATAGATCCTAAAAACAATTTTGTAAGATGTGTTACAAATGAGGGATACGGGGGCGATATGTATTATGACCACCTTGTAATATCTGTAGGTTCCGAGGTAAATCTTGGAATTATCCCCGGGATGGCAGATCATTCTTTTCCGCTTAGGACAGTTGGAGATGCTATAACACTTAGATACCACGTTATGGAGCAATTGGAAAACGCGGAGGTGTGTGATGATTATGAAAAAAAGAAGTGGTTTCTTTCATTTATTGTGGTAGGCGGTGGCTTTAGCGGTGTTGAAGTGGCTGGAGAAATAAACGATTTGGTTAAAGATTCAGATCGGTACTATAAAAACTTTGGAAAGGACGATTTTAAAGTAATTTTAATACATTCCAGGGACCAGATTCTCCCGGAAGTTACATCAAAATTAAGAGATTTTGCAAAAGATAGGATGGAAAAGGCGGGGATCACCGTAAAACTATCTGCGAGAGTGACTTATGTAACACCGGAAGGTGTAGGTCTGAAAGGCGGTTCTTTGATAAGTGGAGCTACTGTTGTTTGTACAGTTGGTAACACCACAAGTGCAATTATCAAATCACTGGATATCGAAAAAGAAAAAGATCGTATAGTCACCAGTGGCGATATGAAAGTAATTGGTTTTGAAAATGTTTGGGCTATAGGCGATTGTGCCAAGATTGTAAATACCTATAATAATGAAGAATCACCACCAACCGGTCAGTTTGCCGAACGACAGGGTAGACAAACAGCACAAAACATAATACGGTCGTTTGAAGGGAAAGAGACTAAACCTTTTTATTTTCGACCAATAGGTCAATTGTGTGCAATTGGCGGGCATAATGCAGTTGCCGAGCTATTTGGTTTGCATTTATCGGGGTTTATAGCCTGGTATATCTGGCGTACTGTATATATTTTAAAACTTCCGTCAATATCTCACAGGGTGAAAGTAGGTTTCGACTGGGCGTGGGAGTTCTTCTATTCAAGAGACCTTGCACATCCCAAGGTTAATCTAACGGAAAGAATTTCCAAGGCACATTTCAGACCCGGTGACCTGATAATAGAGCAGGGCGATCCTTCAATGAATTTTTATATTATCGAATCAGGAGAAGTGGGGGTAGTTAAAGGCAATGAAAACGGCGGGTCAAAAACTATTGCTATATTGGGACCCGGTGATTTCTTTGGAGAGATGGCATTAATTAGTGATAGACCGAGAAGTGCAAGTGTAAAAGCCAGAACAGAGGTTGAAGTAACTGTACTGGGCAAAAAGGTTTTTGAGCAAATATCTACTACATTAAAGCCATTTCGCGATTTTGTATTCGATGCTTTTAAGCGAAGGAGCTCATCAATATGGGAAAGAATGCCTGCTGCACTTGATATTATTGAATCTTACCCACTATCCGCTTTCATAGAACCGGTTTCGATTACCCTGAAATCAAGCAATACCTTAGAAGAAACCGTTCAGAAGATATCTGAGGACAATTTAGATTTTTGTTGTGTAATTGATGATGGGAATATACTGAAGGGGGTTGTTACGAGGACGGATATATTCAGGGCAATCGATAAAGGAGTTACAAATTTTAACAAGGTCGAGGAATTTATGATGTCTGAACCTATAATCGTTTCAGAGAATGAATTGACCGTATTGGTAATTGCTACAATGAGAGAGCATAATCTAAAGTGGATGCCGGTTGTTGATAATGTTAATAATATGATGCTTAAAGGTATTGTAAGAAGAGATAAAATCTTAAGTTTTGTTCTGATCAATTTACAAAAAAAAAATTTAGAAAAATGATTGGAAGATTAGAAAGGATTATGGATTAATTGGTATGGGGTATGGATAAAGATAACGGATAAAGATAAAAAATAGAGATAGGGATTATGGAGTAAGTAGTACACATAATCCATACCCCAAATCCCAAACATAATCCTTAACAATGAATACCTACCCAACCAATACTGTCTCTAAACCCTGACCATTTGCTATTTCATATTGGATTTTGTCCGAAGTTATAAAAGGCAGGGTTATTTCTAATGAATCCTGAAAAATTAACGCAGAAGCTATATGAATGGCATCCAGTATGCGTGTATTGGAATTTAAGGCAATTGATTCAACTTTCTTTATTACATCATCTGTCAAATTAATAATATCTAGATGTTTTCTGTCCCCCTTTATTTGATTAATAAGTGTTTTAAGATCTCGTTCATCAATCTCGCCCCTATGATGTTTCATCGAAAGTGCACAAAAACATTCTGCCTGTAAAATAATTGAGGAGACAATCCGTTTATTTTTTAATAGATTTCTAGCCTTTAATGATCCCTTCTCTTTAACGTAAACTTTAATATACGAGCTGGTATCAAAGTAAATCCAGGACGGATTCAATTAGGTTCTGTCCTCTCTGTCTTCTATAATGATCTCCGATACAGGTTTTCCTTTAATTGCTAGTGGTACATTATTTGAAATATTGCCTTTTGTTGCTGGTTTTAAAATTCCTCGCTGCTCCAAGGCTTTTAATTTACTTAAGATATTGTCTTTTTTTATTATAGGTTTAATTGTCGCTATAGGTATGCCCCTTTCAGTTACAATTATTTCCTCTCCATCTCTTACCTGTTTCATGAATTTAGAAAAATGCAGATTAGCTTCTCTTAATCCAATCTTTTTCATATATACCTCAAATTGTAGTGATGTAATTACATTATACTTCTATTGACTTATTATTCAAGAATGTCTTTTAATTGGATAATTAAGGAGAAATGAGACACGTTGAGATTAATAAAGGTTTGAGACTCGTAGAGATTGGGAAAGAAGAGAATGGAGACCTATAGTGACTAGGAGATTGGGAGATTAAAAAATGGAGTAAGGATTATGGGAAAGGAATTAAAGATTAGAGATTCGTTGAGATTAGAACATAAAGGAACTTGAGATTAGGAGATTGGATACTAGAGATTAAAAGATTAAAGATAGGAGATTGAAAAACTGCTTCGAGCAAGTGAGAAGTAGGACGACATGGATAAATAGCAATTATGCTAATAAAATTTGGGGACAGATTATAGGATGA
>JAZGCJ010000076.1:0-3494 GCA_036476895.1 Thermodesulfobacteriota bacterium | reverse complement strand
TATGTATGCCTGCTAAATACCTTTGCAAGTCCATTGGAATTTGAAATTACGTCTTTTAACCTCTGTGGATTGCGAATACTCATGCTAATTTTTCTCCTTACTTCTTAAGTTTTTCTTCATTCCAACTTGAGCAGCAACTAGTACAGGATCCCATACGGGAGCAACAGGTGGTACATAGGTTAAGTCAAGTCAAGCTATTTCGTCCAAAGCCATTCCTGCCCAAATAGCTGTGGCTAAAACATCTACTCTCTTTGCTACGCCCTCCTCTCCAACTGCTTGTGCCCCTATAAGTTTTTTGGTGCCTTTTTCAACAATAAGTTTTATCGTTATGGGTTTTCGCCCCGGATAGTAGTGTGCACGTGTATAAGAATCAATTAACGTCGTCTCAACATCAAATTCTTCCCTTGCAGTCTCCGTTTCTCCGAGTCCTGTGCGTGCTATTAAAAGCTCAAATACCTTAGTAGCAGCAGTACCTATTACACCAGAAAAGATGAGATTTTCACCTACGATTCTTGCTCCTGCAACTCGACCTTGTTTGTTTGCGGTATCTCCTAAAGGAATCCAAACATTTCTTTTCAAGATTCGATGATAGGCCTCAGCACAGTTATATGAAATTGACTATGGTAAAGTCTAACAAAGCTAATTCCAATAGAATCAACTGATCTGACTTCACTAGACTTCCATTTCTATAGCCTAAGACTGCTTTGACTCAATACTTAATCAATTCTAGCCCACTTTCTATAATCTTGCTTTGCAACAAATTGTTTTTTCTTTATTCCTCCAATTGATTTCTCAATATTATTTACCATTGTCATCTATCGCCCATAGAGAACCATTCCGTTAGATAATGAAGCCAAATACTTATCCAGTTGTGAATCATCAATTTAGTTTTGCTTTATCCTACTTAAAATTCTTCTCGCTCTCTTTGTTCCTTTCTTTTCAAAAAACCTTATAATCTTTTGCCGATAAATCCCAGTTTTTGCTTCAGAAATTGCCTCAGGTAAAGATTTCCTAAAATGTTCAAAAGCCCATATATCTGGCCTCGAAATATTGAGACGAATATAATCAGTAGCCCCCACATCACCAAGTCCATCCCCAGGATATACAGCCACTCGATGTTTAAATAGTGCGACAGTGAGCTCCTGGGCGCTTACGCCTGTTTCGGAGACATCTATGATCATAGAAAATCCATACTGAGGCTCTACGGGTATTGAAACACCCGGAACATGATTAATCGTTTCCTTGATATGCGAATAGTTTCGGCGCACAATTTCCTCAGATTTTTTCACATAATTACCGTCCTTTATCGCAGCTAAAGCACCGTATTGACCTATAAGATTTGTATTTAGCCGGGTTAAAGCTCCCTTAGCCATAAGGCAAGCTCTCATCAGATCAGGATGTCCGGCGAGAAATCCCAATCGAACAGCAGCCATACCATATCCATGTGAGACACTAAACGTCGAAATTACATTATCAACATTGGTATCTTTCCAGAGAGAAGCCATGGGGTAGTGAACCGCATTCGGGTCAAGGCGATGCGTATTGTGTGTAATATCATCGATTATCATGATATTTCGCTTTTTTGCTATCCCAGCTAGTGCAATAAGTTCGTCTTTCGTCTGCACAGTACCGAATGGATTTATTGGATTACAGACAATAACGACCTTAGTACGAGTGGTAATCATTTGCTCTACTTCATCCGGCCTCAAGCGATAACCATTTTGTTTCCCAAGTGCAATTCTTACAGGCACTCCTCCTGCCATGAGTATCGCTGGTTCAAAGTGAAAGTACCCTGGATCCGTTATTATGACCTCATCTCCGGGATCGATAATGGTCTGTAGAACGTAGGCTATCCCAGCTTGTGCACCCTCGGTTCCAATTACTTCAAATCTATCCCCCCTAACTCGTTTAAACTTAATCTGTGCACAGGCTTCTCGCAGAGGATTAATAAGGTCTGGTGAGTAAGGATTTATATATTCTTCGGTTGTATGTGCCCGCATGACTTTCATGGCTTGTTGCGGCGGACCAGAATAGCAAGTCATCCAACCAAAATCCGCCCATTCACTAGGGTCCAGGTCAACCCGGCCTTCCTTATAAATCTCCTCGGGCTTCATGCCTAATATCTTAATGGCATCACGGTAGCTCATATAGTTCCACATACCATGAGGACTTGCCATTACAGACTTTATTCTCTTAGAAAAAATTAGATCTAGAAATGATCCACTTTCTCTCTGAGCTTCCCAAGATAAGACAAATCTTTGTTTTTTCATTGTACTTTAGCCTAATTACCTATATTACTCATCATAACTACTGCGTATATGCCATAATTGTCCATAGTAATTTTTTCCTCACGAAAACCGGCAGCCTCCGCCCACTTAACCAGGTTTTCAACAGGACGAAGATGCCAAACACATCGAGCTCCGTCTCTGTTTTTAAGTGCTCTCGAAATGAGTTCTATTTGCGGATTATAAGTCTGGACATTAAACAGTATTGCATCAGGGTTAAGTATGTCTCTTAGTTCAAAGAAATGTCTGCGAATTTGCTCATCGTCATGAATAATTCCATAAAGTCCGACCTCGATTACAAGGTCCGGCTTAGGATCGATTTTTCTAAGACTCTCCGTATCAATTGCGCTTCCAAGTTCGTATCTCACCTCATTTGGGATATTTAACTTATTGGCTATATCTTCGCTCTCTTTAAGTGCCGATTCATCAATATCACGAAGTAGAATCTTTGCATCAGACTTTGTTTCCATTAGGGCATCGTAAATGTAGTCGGCTTTTCCCGAAGCGAGATCAACAATAAATGTGGGAGTTCCGTTTCTTTGATCGAAGTAGTTCTTAATCATATTTTTTTGGATTTCTTTAATAGACCTAAAAGCCTTACATGTAATTTGATTTAGAAAAGCCCTGTCTAGAACCTTCCCAATATAGAATGTTCCGTGAGGAGTATTTTCATATACGTAATTCATAATCATTCCGGAGTCAAACCCATGGTGATACCCTATTCTGATTCCTTCTGAAAGCTTTCCTATTGTTTGTAGGAAAAGCGATAGAGCCCCATAATACCATATCTTTGGTGAGTATATTGGAAGCGGTTTAACTAACTCATCAAAAGTGGGAATTGCGTCGAACTGTCTGTCATCTCGACTATCATGATTTTGCAATTGCTTTGATCTCTCCTATAGTTTAGTCCTTTGTTTTTCTTATGAATTAAGAAAATAAATATAAAAAACAATTTCTCATCATTCGTCTTATACTTTTCCTCATCAAAAACCATTACATGGAAGTCATGCCAGCATTATTAAATAGGGGCATTAGACGTTCTGGGAAACAGATTTCATTAAAATTTTAATAATTTTTTCTACCATTTGCTCAGTACTAAGATGTCTGAAATTGAATCTAAATTCTAGTTCTTTGACATAATAAATCAAATTTCTTTTCGCTACTCCATGATGCTTAAGCAACCGTTCTTTTAAGTATCCCCAGAAACCC
>JAZGCJ010000075.1:0-2106 GCA_036476895.1 Thermodesulfobacteriota bacterium | reverse complement strand
CGCATATCAACGTATGGGAAAATAGTGGTTTCGGAAGAACTACTCTCCTGCATCAACAATGAATTTGCCACATGTACAGCTGTCAGCGCAGTAAATTCTTTTAAGAGTTTTTTAGCTGATGGCGACTTTGAATCTTTATCACTTGATTTCATTTTACCTGTATCTTTATTAGAGGATTCGCTTGGCATGATAAACATATCTTCCAGTAACTTCGACGGATTGTGGTGAAAAGCAACTGCTTCAACTATATTGTCAGGAATCTCCCAAAGCCCTAATAGATAAGCCCCCAATTCCGCATGAGATGTTTTCATAATAGTGTATTCAGCATCTACAAGATCACACCCAGTCCTTTCAATAAAGTCCATCATCATTCTACATTGATCAGGAATTTTCAACATAATCAACCTTCCTATATCATGCAATATTCCGGCTATCATTGCCTCTTCCACTACTTTCTCATCAGCCATTTCAGCATGAGCAATATCCCTGGCAAGTCGACCTACCATAATACTGCGCTTCCGCATATCTGCTAAAGAAAACCAAAATAATTCCGAGTCTTCTTCAAATGAAGAAAACACATGAATAGAAAGTACAAGTGCCTTCAACGTATTTATCCCCAGATAAACTGCTGCTTGCTGCGGATCTGCAATCTTTTGTGGAAGACCAAAAAAAGCTGAATTAACTAGCTGTAAGATTTTGGCAGACATTGAGACGTCCTGAGAAATAATATAGCCCACTTTTTTAAGAGAAGCCTCTTTTGACTGCATTTCTGCTACAATCAAACTATATAATTTCGGGAGACTGGGCAATTTCTTTATCCCTGCAACTATCTTTCTCAACGTTTCGTTTCTTAACAAATCTCGAAGTTTGCATGCACGTTCGATGGTGTACTTCATTGTCTCTGTACTACATGGCTTCATCAAGAACTGGTGCGCGGTCTTGACAGACCTCAATACCATTTCTTTATCTGAACGCACTGAATGAATAATACGTACAGTCTCGGGATAGCGTTCCATAACGGTGCCAAGCAACTCTACACCGTCCATCTTCGGCATATGCATGTTAGACACGACAACATCAAAGGTAGATTTGGCCATGAAGTTCAGGGCTTCTTCACCACTCACTGCAAACTCCATCACCCATTCTTTATGCACTGGTGTCAACATCTCCCTCAACCTCTCTATCTCCTCCGGATTATCATCTACAAAGAGAATCCTTCTCATCTCACTTATCCTTTTTTTGAACAAAAGCCATTTATTTGCGTTTTATTCCTTCAACCTTTCTTCTGGCATAACACTTAGTACTATACCACTCTTTCATAGCAGCATGTAGGGACTTTTCATTCATTGTGCCAATTTATTTTGATCTCTCTTGTGCTTCTGTTGACATGGAGACCCACTGAACCTCATTTTATACATCAGAGCACCTGAATCATTGACCACCGGCATAGCCGGGGGTTTGAGGAAACCCCCTAAAAGGGGGTATTAACGTAACTATTGTTTTAATACACATTTACACTTATTTCAAAATTTAGTTTGCGATGCTGGAGTTAAGGCTTTAGCCTTTTATTACTTTCCATATTCCCTCTAACGTTGCAAATCGTTAGACTAGTCGGATAAAACCCTAAAGGGTAAATTC
The DNA here is from genome assembly GCA_036476895.1 of Thermodesulfobacteriota bacterium. Taxonomy (GTDB): domain Bacteria; phylum Desulfobacterota_D; class UBA1144; order Nemesobacterales; family JAZGCJ01; genus JAZGCJ01. The sequence goes on along the minus strand of JAZGCJ010000075.1, from coordinate 468 downwards.
CTGAAAATATTTCATTACCTTAATTCCACTTATCTTAAATTTTATTGTTTTTACAACAAAAAAAGATTTACACGTTATACCATTATAACTTTTTACAAATCATGATCTTTTCTGACAAAATTTCTCGCTTTACACGGCATAGCCTTATTTAGTCACACCAGCATAGCTAGTGGTTTACCTTATTAATTAAACGAATGAATTCTATAGGAAAATATAAAACATATGATGATACATGAGAGCTTCAAAAACTGAAAATAGCATGAATGAAACTAAAAATCAATATTATACTTATAAGTAAGATGCATATTACAGAATATGGCGTAATATTGCCTGGAAAACGCTTTAAACCGCTTTAGGCATGCTCTAAAAGGCAAACAAGGTATAATAAGTCAAGGTAATGGAAAGTTTCTACTTTTTTGAGATTAATATCCCCTTCTACGGTATCTCAAAAGGATACATCGCCAGATA
>JAZGCJ010000074.1:0-2910 GCA_036476895.1 Thermodesulfobacteriota bacterium | reverse complement strand
CAGAAATCGCAGCGTTGGTGATTAACGCTGACGTCAAGCACTGTTTACCTGTTGGTAAAACAAATGAATTTTCATCGTACATGCCTGTATTGTTTTCCATACGCAGTCAAAAACGATTGGGAGTTATGGACAGGATTCGTGGTATTAGCCGTGATTTTTTTATTTTCAAAAGAGACAATCTATTAATGATAACAAAAGATGAGTTCTATTTTGACAATGAAGGATTTCGCGGCACCGGCAATTATGCAGAATATATTGTAAAGGGTGATCAGATTGTTGATCTGGAGGGTAACTTTATTGGATTCGCATATAAAAAGAATAAAATTTTACGTATTGATAACCTGAAAGGATGGCGTGAATTTTCAATATAATGACATCTCCTTGCAAAAAGGGAGAAATGCCAGAACTCGGAAAGGCCGTCGAAGCTTATAAGCGTTGAGTAGGGAATTCTAGGGACCCGCCAAACAAACCGGCGGTCAAGTCATAACATAAATCAATCCTTGCTTAAAAGGAAGTATCAGCATCTATCTCACCTTTGTTAAACTTTGCTATACAGTCAACTAATTTTCCGAATCAATCTTCTTTGCAGCATAAACATATACGTACAAGAACTCCGTACTAGATAACATATTCGCAAATGTTGGTTAAGAGAAAATTTCACATATAGAAAACGAATATTCAAACCTTTGTTAGTATCTCTACAAAGCCAGTGATCTACCAGCCAGTGAATGAAAACATTTTGCTTAAATGTTTTCCTTAGAAAAGTTTTTCAAGATTGACAAATCGCATAATTTTCATTAACAGTCGCTTGAAAAACCCAGCATCAGCATGAATATCGTCAGCATCATTTATCTTAATCCCACGAGGAGGATCTGAAAGATGGTCCTTGCGATACAGTAAACTGTCCTTCACAATATTTGTGAGTATTTCATTACCGTCACAGAAAAGGGCCAACTCAGTATTGTAATAAGCTGAACGGCTATCGAAATTAAATGTCCCAATCATAAAACCATCTTCATCATAAATATGTGTTTTAGCATGCGTGCCCCATCTAGCGTCGCGAATCTTTGTGGAAATGGCTGGAACACCGTCTTCACCAAGCCAATTACCACTATGCACATATATTTTATAGCCAGCAGCAAGATATCTATCGATCCTCTTTTTAAAATGGGCAGTGACTAAAGGAAAATCTACAGATGCCAGACTATTGGTAAAGAGAGAGATGTCTTTGTTTATTTCCTCGTTGTCATCCAATAAGTCATTAAACAATTTTGCCGCCCACTTACTCTTCATGAAATATGGAGAAGAGACAACCAAAGTCTTGCTGTTTTTTATTCGATACTCAACTGCATTGCGGACCTTTCGAAATCTGGAAGGATATCCTCTCTTGATCCTAGCCAGAAAATTAGCACCCGGCCTATCAGAAACAAAGGTCGTCTTTGGACAATCCATTATTTGTGTAGATTCTAATCTCGCTAACTCTGGACCTGTGATACGCTTAATTTCCTTTTTAAGAGCTTTGCCCTTCGCGTTTTCAGTGAAAAAATTTTTCGCATGAGTAATCTTATTCCGATAGTTCTTTAATCCTCTGGAAAAATATTTCAACTTTGTTTTACCGGACTTACCAAGAGAGTTGGCCCTAGACGGTTTCTGTGGTTCACTCGGCAGCTTTCTAGTCATGGTAATTTTATGATTCCAAAAAGCGTTAAATGTATCTAACATGACAGGAACAACAGTACCTTTTACCCAAATATCTCTATCATTAAAATTGAAATCCTCGCTTAGATCAAAATAATCATCACCGATATTACGTCCACCAACGATCGCTTCTACACCATCTTTAACAAACAATTTTCGATGATTCCTAAAATACGAAGAGGAGATATGTAGCAGGCGAGAATAATCATTATAGTATCTAATCTCAAAATTATCTTCAGCATTATCTTTGCTCAACAATTCTCTTAATGCTTTTACATAATATTCGTTTATTTTAAAGTAGGCGCGACCTGTGTCCGCAACGTCAATCAATACACGCACTTTAACACCTCTTTTGGCGGCCGCTACGAGTTCAGTCATCAAAACTTTACCTGCTTCATCATCTTGAAAAATATAGTATTCTAATTCTAACGAAGTTTGCGCCTTTTGAATCATCTGGATTCTCTTTTGTAGAGAAACAATTCCAATATTCAAAATCATTGCTTTGTTATCGGCCGTTACTTCATATTCCTTGCGAAAACCAAAGCCCGGTATTCTAACCTTTTGTCCTCCTACCTGGGTATTGGATTCATAAGGATAACGATCGTCCTCAATGTTTTCATACATAGTAAATGAATTCGCCCAAATCTGGGCACTTAAGAACAGGACAAAGAAGAATACCAAACATTTTGTCTTCACGATACAAAACTCCAAAAAAAGGTTATTACCTTAATACTTTGCCAATAAATCTCACATCTTTAAGTAGAATTGATGTTTGAAGTATCACTATATCAATAGTTATTTGAAAGTGGACCAATATAAATAAGACACAAGTATAAATGTTTTCTTGCATTTACATAATATAATCTATTAGCATCGAAGCAAGAAAAATTAAATACTTAATTTTTTAACTTATCATATGTAATATCAAAAGAGATGAATAAAAATAGGGTCCCGCCAAGCAAGACGGCGGGCAAGCAGCGACCCCAATTCCTTGCTTCCTCCCGCAAAGCGGGACTTACCGCAAGGAAGCATTGGGGGCAGGCAGCGTTAAAAAAGTATTATGCCCGATCTACGGTTTATATAAATAGTGTTTACCCGCCGAGTTTTTTGGTGGGCTTGCTCGTTATGTGTAAGGAAAAAGGGGACAGGCTACTTTTTGCAATAAATAGGGACAAATGATTCAATCCACTATCACCCGCCCCCATTCCTAGC
>JAZGCJ010000073.1:0-3285 GCA_036476895.1 Thermodesulfobacteriota bacterium | reverse complement strand
AATCAAAGTAAGTATCAAGATAAAGAATGAGATGGTCATCAGGCCCAACCAAAATTTTAATTGGTTAACTGCCATTATCTTGAACTTAATTCATCTTCCGTGTACGCCAGTGCGGACGAGATAGCAGATAAACTAAAAGGTACAAAAAAAGTAAGAATTGACTTTAGATAAAATTTGTCCGAAAGGTTAAACGCAATTATTGAGTCGTAATGATTTATAAATATCAGAACTGGTGCTACAATGAATGCAAACTTAAGAGCTCTGAATATTGTGTCCTTTCTTGCCAAGTTTCTGCAAAAAACTTTAACCCTATAACTCATGATTTCTATATTCACAAAATAATAGTAACCTCAAAATCAATTTTTGCTCGTTGTCTAAAAAATACTATTAATTTTCAAGAATTCTTTTTCCATAATTTCATTCTGTAGTTGAATATGTATTTGTTTCCTACTCAGAATTATAATAAATACCTGTTATTGAGACTAAATGCAGAGAAATTGGTTTCAAAATTTAGTTAATGTGATCTAAATATTAGATACAAAATCGATAGGATAAATACGATTGCTAGTATTGGGTTTATCTTATTTATCCGTCCGGCACCTATTAAAATCAACACATAACTCAGTATCCCAAAACATAGACCTGTGGCAATGCTGAAAGTAAGAGGCATAAGTATAATTGTTAAGAACGCTGGCGGGCCCTCGATCCAGCTTGTAAATTCAATATTCCTAATATGCTTAATCATATATATACCTACTATGATTAATGCGATTGAAGTAGCATAAGATGGTATCACCGAAATAAAACCGTAAAAGAATGGAGCTATCAGAAACAACAGTCCGGTAAAAAGAGCGGTCCACCCCGTTCTTCCGCCTACTGCTACCCCCGCACCGGATTCCACGTATGCCGTCACGGTGGATGTCCCTAGAAGTGAACCAAATGTGGTTGCCAGTGCATCGGATAAAAACATCCTTCCAAGCCTGGGTACATCCTCGCCCTTTGTGAGCCCAGCCTCATAAGAAACAGCGGTAAGCGAACCAAGACTATCGAATAGATCTATATATAAAAATACAAAAATTGGAACCCAGTATATTGGCTTTATGGCACTAATAATATCAAGCTTAAGTGCGGTTGGCTCAATTGAAGGTGGTGAGCTGATAATCGTGTCAGGCCAGTTGTTCCATCCTAATAATATCGAAAAAATTGTAATGCCGATTATCACAAACAGCAGGCTTCCGGGAACTTTATAATAGTTTAATAGGAAAACCAATCCTAACCCTATAAGGGCAATTATTACAGTTTTCGAAATCGGTGCAAGTGAAACAAGAGTTACAGGATGTTCAGTTATCAGCCCCATATTAGTAAAACCTATAAATGCAATAAACAGACCGATGCCTACGGGTATTGCCATTCTCAGACCATGGGGTATCGAATATAAAATCCTTTCTCTCAATCCCAGTATCGATAACACAACAAACGTTACACCGGATAAAAACACAATCCCTAGTGCTATTTGCCATTGTACTCCCTCATTAAGGCAGAGTGTGTAGGCGAAAAACGCATTTAGTCCCATACCGGGTGCCAGGAGAATCGGGGCCCTGGCAAGAAATGCCATTAGAAAACATCCAATAGCAGCTGAATAGCAAGTTGCAGAAACTAAAGCACTTTTCGACATACCAACCTGCGAAAGGATCTCAGGGTTTACCGCAATTATATAGCCAGCTGTCAGAAAATTTACCAACGCCGCAATTATTTCATTTTTATAACTTCACGTGGATATTTCAGAAGGGACCAGAAGGTTTGACAGATTTTTATTCATCAATTCACCGGTTCGGATTTTGAAAATATACTGCATTAGATATGATAAACAAATAGTGTATTTTATATGCTCAACTTAAATTACAAATATGAGGGGTTAACCATGGATAGTGACACATCGACATCGAAAATGAACTGGGATCTGAGCTCGTATTTCCCTGAATTCAACGGCAGCGAAATGATCGCATTTAAAGAAAAGCTAAAGAGCGATATTGATGAGACAAGAGATAATGCATCAAAGCTTGAACACATAACCGTAGAGAATCAAGATAAATGGGAAGTCATATTCTTAAGATATGAAGTACTGTTCAGCAGGTATACACACCTGAGTTCATATATTGGATGTTTATCATCCGCCGATGCAAATAACGAACAATTTTTAAAAGAAGAGGCTAATATCACAGTACTAGGGGCTGATTTTTCAAAACTAAAAAATGAAATGCTTAGATGCCTGCAAAACACCGACGTTGAGCTTGTAAATGAATTTTCCGGCAAGAAAGAGTTATCGCTGGCGAAGCATTATATTAACAGATTGTATGAGGAATCTAAATTCAGGATGAGCAGGGAAATGGAAGCGCTCTCCGCAGACCTTGGAATAAATGGAATTAGTGCATGGAGCAGACTTTACGATACCGTTTCTGGCAAATTGGAATTCGAAATGGAATACCCTGACGGGAAAAAAGAGATACTACCAATATCTCAAAGACGCTCTTTAATGGAAAATCCAAACAGGGATCTAAGAAAAGCAGCTTTTGTGTGCGGCAACAAAGCCTGGGAAGAAATAGGAGATATAGCAGCCTCTGCAATTAATGCGATCTCAGGCACTCGATTAACTTTAAATAACTATAGAAAAATAGACCATTTTTTAGACGTTGCCCTGTTCCAAGCCTCAATAACAAAAAAAACTCTCGAAGCTATGTTCGAGGCAGCTTATTCAGAAATTGAATTACCGAAAAAAATATTGAGACTGAAAGCAAGTACCATGGAAAGGGATCAGATTGCTTGGTTTGATCTTGGCGCTCCTCTCGATATTGAACAGGAGGGTAATCTCGACTGGGAAAGGGCAAAGGAACTGGTAAGTTCTTCATTTTCAAATGCTTATCCAAGATTGGGTGAATTTATAGATGATGTATACAGGAAAAATTGGATAGATTGGGAACCGAGAATGGGGAAAAGACCTGGGGGGTTTTGCACTGGCTCACTCCTAAACAAGGAATCTCGTATATTTCTGACATATAACAATACAATCGGAGATGTATTAACACTGGCACACGAAGCAGGCCATGCATTTCATAGCTTTGTAATGAGGGATATACGTCCGTTTGCTCACAATTATCCAATGACTCTTGCCGAGTCTGCATCTACATTTGCCGAAATGATACTATCCGAAGGATTAATAAGCGACAAAAATATTAAGGATGAGCAAAAAGCATTAATACTGGATATGGAGATTAACCACGGTGCTGT
>JAZGCJ010000072.1:0-4334 GCA_036476895.1 Thermodesulfobacteriota bacterium | reverse complement strand
AAAAATTAAAAATAAGTAAGAACATAAAACTCCGGTTTATAGCCCAACTACAATTAGACCGGGTGATTTTAAATATAATTTCTTAGGTCCTTTCCAACTTTAGAAGAAGCAATCTTATTAAGGGCATTTTTTTCTATTTGTCTTACTCTCTCTCTAGTAACATTATACATCTCGCCAATCTCGCTTAATGTATAAGTGGTATTAATTCCTATTCCAAATCTCATTTGGATTATGTCTTTTTCCCTTTCGTTTAACGGGGATAACATATAATCAACCTTATCAATTATGGCCTTCTTAATTATTGCATCATCTTGAAGTGTTACTCCGTCATCCTTTACACAATCCATAAGAGTTCTGTTGTCATCATCGAACAACGGAGAATCCAATCTCAGTGCATCTTTATTAACTTCTGCCAATGCCTTCTGTATCCTCTTAACATTATCTACAGATACTCCAAGCTCTTTTGCTATTTCTTCGGGATAAGGTTCGCGACCTTCATCCCTTTTTATCTTATTCTTAATTGAATATATCTTGCCAGCCTGTTCATATAGATAAACCGGAACCCTAACTGTTTTTGTCTTCTCATAAGGTGCCCTTAAAACTGCTTGCTGTATCCACCAGGTGGCATATGTCGAAAACTTGTAGCCCAGTGTATAATCAAACTTTTCAATTGCTCTCATCAGACCTAAATTACCCTCCTGAATTAACTCGGACAATGGCAGACCCTTTCCAATATTTCTCTTTGCAATACTGATTACCAGTTTCAAATTGCATTTTGCAAATTTTTGCTTAAGTTCCAGGGCTCTGCTTGAATAAGCTTTAATCAGCCCATCCGTTCTCTTTAAAGCCGCCTTGAATGAAAGATTGTTCAGATTTCCGTTCTTTTTATTGATAACCAACTTGTCACGAAATTCTTTTAAATCACTGACCGCATTTTCACATCTCTTTAAATTAGAGGCTATTACAAATTCCTCTTCGGCATTTAACAGTGAGCTCTCTTTATCAATATCCTGAAAATATATGGACAAAAGACGCATTCTTTCTTCGGGAGCTGCCTCCCTTTCTTTTATCTGATTTGTAACTATCCCTCTTTCCTGTGATTCTATTTCAGATACATATTCAAAACTACCGGAATGGGATTCCTCAAAATCATCCATTAATTCATAAAAAGAATTTAATTCTTCAACCTCAGCATGAGTCTCGTCCAGTATTCTCTCTCTCATTTTTCTTACCCCCCAAAATTTATATTTACAACAATTACATAATAGAATTTTTACAATTCAAATAAAACCAGACAAAACCTGTTTTTTCTGTAAGTTTTTGTCCTACAAAAATAATAGGGTTGGATTATTAAAAATTTTTAACGGGAATCAGTTGTATAAAGATGCTTTATTCTACTAGGCCATTTTTAATTGCATAATATGTGAGTTGCGCACTGGATGTCATATCCATTTTTTCTAATATACGTGACCTATACGTACTGACGGTTTTGACACTCAAATACATTTCATTAGCTATTTCCTTTACAGTCTTACCCGTTGCAATTTTACATAAAACTTCAAATTCCCTGTCTGATAAGGTTTTATGCAGGGGCTTCTCTTGTTTTTCAATTTCAAATATCAACTTTTCAGCAAAGGAAGAACTAACGTATTTCCCTCCACTTATAACTTTCCTTATCGCCTTTACAAGCTCGTTAGGCGCACTTTCCTTGGTCAAATATCCGGAACCACCGCCTTTCAGAACTCTAAGGGCATACTGCTCCTCCGAATGCACACTTAGGACCAGAACAGGTAGTGCAGGGTATTCTTTTCTAAGCTGTTTCATAACATCCAGGCCACTCCGGTCTGGCATTGATATGTCCAACATTGCAAGATCAATCTTAGTCTTCTTAACAAGGTTAAACACCTCAAATCCATTTTTAGCTTCAGCAACAACTTGCATATCACTCTCATTGTCTATTATCTCTCTCAGTCCACGCCTAACTATTGGATGATCATCAGCAATCAAGATATTAATCAATTTGTTTGCCCTCTAATGGTATTTTTAGATTTACAGATGTCCCAATACCCTTTTTGCCCTTAATATCCAACGTACCGTAAAACAATAATGCTCTTTCGCTCATTCCAAGCAAACCTAATGAACCCGTGTTTGAAATATCGCTACTGTTTATTCCTATGCCATTGTCATTAATTTCCAGAATTAAGATTTTATCATCTTTAATAAGCCTTGTTACGACCTTTGTTGCCTTTGCATGTCGAACGACATTTGTTAAGGTTTCTTGAAATATTCTAAAGATTGCCGTAGAGCATTCCTGACTTAAATCAATTTCATCAATATCAGAAACAAATTCAGTTGCGATATTAGTTTTATTCTCAAAATCTTGGAGCTGCCACTCAATGGCTGCAATAAGACCAAGATCGTCTAGTATTCCGGGTCTAAGTTTCCTGGCTATTCTTCTCACAGTATCAATGGTTCTGTCAATAGTCGATTGAATCGATTCTATCTTCTTTTGTCGCAGCTCATTTCCTTCTTCTCCTTCAAGCCACGAAATATCCATCTTGATGCCTGTGAGTGACTGGCCTAACTCGTCATGGACTTCCCGGGAAATTTCTCTTCTTTCTTCCTCTCTTACGGATTGTAAACGGGCGGCAAGAGCTCTTAGCTGTTCACGAGAGTTCATAAGATCGATTTCTGTGCTTTTTCTTTCATTAATCTCGTCTTTCAACTTTATGTTTGCCTGACTTAACTCTGCCGTACGTTCTTCTACTTTTATCTCTAATCTATCATTTGCCTCTTTGTATCGTTCCTCTGATTTTCGAATTGCTTCCGCTTGTTTAGCATTTTTTATCGCACCCTCTATCTGATTTGCAACAATCCCCAACAAATTGAGTTCCTCATCGTCAAAAGCATCAATTTCCAGTGAATTAATATTTATGCAGCCAATAGTTTCAGATTCATATTTAATAGGCATAGACAAGTAGCTCATTGTTCCGATTTCCTTTCCTGCCTTGCCTATCACGTAATCCAGCAAAACATTTTTTACATATCGCGGTCGTCCCTCGATTATTGTCTTCCAAGTTGTACCTTTTCCATAAGGAATTTCGCGAACCTTTTTAACATATGAATCAGGATAGCCTCTGTACGATTTCAATACCGCTTTTTTGTCTTCAACAAAATAGATTGATACGTTTTCAATAGCGTCAATATTTTTTTTCATTGCATCAACAGCGTTCTCCAACACATCCTCTATCCTGATTGATTTATGAACACTGCTAAGAATCGATGCCACAACACTTTCATAACGATTTTTTCTGGACAGATCCTTATACAGCTTTGCCTTTGATATTGCTATAGAGATCTGGGTTCCCAATGTTGATAGTAGCTTTATTTCTCTTTTATTGAACCTTTTATTTTGATAACTCACAATCCAAATAACACCAATAACCTCATCATCCAGACTAATTGGAATTAGCATTGCATTATGCGGACCCAGTTTCCTGCCAGCAGGTCCTATGTCGGGATCAACATGAACGTCCTCAATGTTTAGCATTGAACCGGAACTTATAACCTTCCATGTCAGTCCTGTCGGTTTTGAAATCCTGCCGGCTTCATTAACAAAAAATTTCGGAAAGTTTTTTTGTGCTTCTAGAATTGCCGTATTCCTGTCATCGTTGATCAAATAAATAGCGGCCATATCAACACTTTTTAAACCAACCATGGAATCAAGTGCAACATTGTATATATCTTCCAGATTCATCTCTTTGTGGACTGCTTCTATCATTGGTGTAATGATCTGTAAGTCTTCTTTAAGATGGTTGTACTGATCGTATATGTATGATTCTGCCATGGTTCTACAATAACCATTATTGCAGAAAATGAATGATTTATAAATATTAAATAGAAATCAGTAAAAAATTGAATACGATGGATATTTTAATAGTAAATATACTAAGAACTGTATTTTAAAAAATTGCTAAGAAGGAGATTGCTTCCGGGACAGCTTTATAGATTTTAATGAGCATTCAAAAAACGCTTGCGTATTGAGCAACATATCCGATAACGGTTTATGCGAATAGCTTTAAACCGGACACCGCTGGATGATTGCTGGAAATTTATTAATTAATATGAAATCTATAGAAACATACTTATAGGAGGATATGGACACTCTTATATCTTTAGTCTTAGATTTTTTATGATACTTCGACGATTAAATTTAAATTATCTAGACGAGATATCTGAAATTAATCTGTCTTCGTGTGCAGCAAAGTATGGATCTCCTTCCAATAATTATGATGAAGATTGCTTCAATTTGCTTAGCAAATTTCGCAATGACA
>JAZGCJ010000071.1:0-14410 GCA_036476895.1 Thermodesulfobacteriota bacterium | reverse complement strand
ATCACCATCATGACCTTCTGCATTTACAATTTGAGGCATCAAAAAACATATGTAACAAAATAATTTTGTAATGTTGTATAATATATTTTTCATCTTTGCTCGCCTAACATTAAGGATTATAATACTCAGGTAATTACTGAAATCAAGAGGAAAGCTGACAGGAGCCGTATGAATCGAGAGATTCACGTACGGATCTGTGAGGGACTGGAGGTGAAATTCCTCTGGTCTACTCGGCGAGCGGGAAATAGGGTATGGTTATAATACTGGGACACTCACAGACGAAAGGGTGAGAAACGGTGGACACAAACTTCAACCTGAAGTCATTACGCCTGCTCTCTATTCTACCCTTTCCGACAAAGGTATTGTTCTCAGAAGTAGGTTTGGTATGAATAAATCAAATCAATATAAGCTTCACATCAAAATACACATTGAAAATGCTTCTCTAGCTCAAACTGGCAAAGCTCTAGGAGTGCTTTTTAGAAAACATTTAAAACCCCAGCAGATTAATTGCACTACAGAGAGAATGATCAATACGGAGGTATCCATAAAAGCAGAAACAGTTGTAAATAAATTGCTTGGGCGGCCATCACCATGGGGTGAATTAGTAGATAGAAATCTATTGCAAACACAGACTATATCACTTGATGACGAAAAGGTTTATCAGCTTGTAGAACACTGGGATAGTAGTGAAATTGCTGAATATGTGATTGTTGTCCCACACATCTTCTACATGGCCCTGCTAAAATGCTTTTTTCGAAATCTTGAGTTACATGCACCTGAAGTTTTAAGAAATGTTTGCATCGTTTTTGATTATGCTAATCTTGAACATATCCATGATATTGTAAGACATTGCTTTTTCGGTGAGCGAGCTGAAGTACTTAAATATATTCAAGAAATAAAAATACCTTTTATAGATTCCGGCCACCACTTATTACTAGAAAACCTAATATCCCTGGCTTGTTACGTGATTCCTGCAAAATACCTGGTTTTCATAGATGATGATTTTTTTATTAATAATTCAACATCAATAGACAATCTGCTTGATCCATTGAAGCAAGGTTATTGCCTTTCTGGAAGGTATGTTAAAGTTGTTGACCGAATCCATACATCATTTTTTGCATTAAGACCAGAATGCTTTTACGAAGAGTTGTTGCTATTCGATAATGGAGAAAATCGGTATGCAGACAAATTTACGAGCACAGGAACAATTACATACAGAGCGTTTTCGAAATATGACAAAGGTGTATTCAATATTAGTGATTACGGAGATAATGATGATACTTTTGGTCATCATCTTGGCCACTGTACAACTGAACTATGGTGTGACCTGCCACAATATCTCAAGATTCTTTTCCGACATGATCTGCTAGCTGAAGACGATTTGCACAAATTGAGGACAGACGTATCAATTCTTTTGGAGGCATTAGCATTAGTGTTTAAGGTAGATCAGCATCAACATAATTATTATCATATTGACAATGAATTGAGACAGAATGCAGTGAGTAAATTTGAGGCTTACTTCAGCAACATATACAACAATCATCACTGGCTTGTGCATCATGCAAAGTCTCACTAACGCAATGTATTTTCAAAAAAAGATTGATTTTTACTTGTCATTGGTCTAACATTATTTTGACACTAATAAGCAATTTTTTATCATCTACTTGCTGCGAGTTTACATTTTGCACTAATCTCTAGCGTCAACAATGAATATTTTGGACACGGCACGTATGTGCATGGTAATGTCTGGGATTAGCGGCAGTTGCCTCGGTCCATGTTGCATCACAGTGGAGAAAGAGTAAAACCTACAATACTGTGGAAGCATCGACCTATTCGCACTGAGAGATGCGGCAGGAGGATTTTGGCTAACTAGTCAAAAAGACTCTAATTTTATTTCTAAGAAATAACACCGTATGCCAGAGGATATATTAAGCCGTTCGATTGTCAAGGTCGGCCCAAGGACGCCGTATGGCAAACATACTCCTTACTACACAGTGTAACCGATCCTGTCCCTATTGTTTTGCGAAGCGTGAAATGTCAGACTCCGCAAGCGACAACCTCATGTCGTGGGAAAACCTGATATACATAGCAGATTTTCTCAAGGCATCGGAGCGATGGCGCGTATCGCTGCTGGGAGGCGAACCAACAAGTCACCCGGAGTGTGTGGATTTTATCCTCTATTTGCTCGAACGAGGCTTTGATATAACGGTTTTCACCAATGGTATGCTGAACCCATCCCGTCTCGAAGAATTCAAGCACTATCTCATTGAAGTTAGGGTCGAGCGGCTCACTTTTGTATGCAATCTTAATGACCCTATTCAGACCCCTGCTTCAAAGAAAGAAGCGGAGAGAATTCAGAGCTTTCTCTCGCTTATGGGGCCATGGGTTTCACCGGGTTTCAATATCTATCGACTAGATTTTACACTCGATTTTTTGTTTGACTGTATCAATCGTTTCGGTATGAAGCGTCATTTGCGCCTAGGTATCACCCATCCCATCCCCGGAAAACGGAATGGCTTCATCCGTACGGAGGATATAGGGCAGGTAATTAAAAGGCTCTATTCCTACCGGCATCTTTTCGACACATTCCGTGTCAGCCCAGGACTTGACTGCGGCTTTCCGATCTGTAAATTTAACGATGAAGAACTAGGATGGCTGCATCGCTTCAGGGGTTCCTTTCAGTTCACATGCGGACCGGCAGTAGACATATCGCCGGATATGAGTGTGTATTATTGTTTTCCACTTTCTAATTACCACAGAAAATCACTCTTTGAATTTGACTCGATGAGACAAATTGATGATTATTTTTTGCAGCTACGTGATCAGATTAAAACAGAAATCCCCGGGATATATAACGAATGTGATGGCTGCAGACACAAAGAAGACGGCATATGTAGCGGAGGGGGGCTTTGCCAGGTCCTGAACCGCTTCATAGACGAAGCTCCAGTAAGAATTCCGGAGATCGAACATGAACTTGCCAAGAATCGTCTGCCCAAATAAAAAAAGCCTACTTCAAAGCTTCACAGGACGCACAGTAGCCGTAAGGGTGAACAGCCCCGACCTTGCTGAAGAGGCAGTAGCACATGTTCGGGAGTCAGGGAATAACCTTTTTTGTGTAATCATAGAATTCAATTCCCCGCTTGACGATATCGAGTTCCGAGAAAATCAGAAAAACATTCCACTGGCAATTATGGTTCCCTCTTTGGGGAAGTTTCGCAATCTGGTGAAGCATCTCAACATGTTGCGGGACTTCAACCTCCGAGTTTATCTTTCCTGCGATAATCACGAGAATCTTGTAGGGCTGCGGATTTTATCTTCAGTAGGAATACACAGTTGTGCGGTTTTTGGAAATGGCAAGAATGATTGGGAAGCTCTGTGCGATTTGATGACGTATGCTGTACTGGAGCGGGCTCCTCATGCTTCTATTGAGCCTTTTACATTTATTGCTTCACACTACGATCCTTTCTCATACCTTGAATGGAGTTCCATCCACTTTGATGATCCAAAGCATTTTCTGCATCTGGATGCAAAAGGCCGTGTTGCACTATCTCACGCAGAGCTAAGCAAAAAAAAATTTATTGCACAAAGTATCTCTGAAATTGTTGTAACGGCTGAATTTCCGGCAATTAGGAGAAGAACGCAGGCATGGAAGCGTTATTTCGTTAACAACCATCCATGCGCCTCTTGTCGTGGGTGGAAGGTTTGCCTTGGGAAATTCGCTGTTGATGTTCCTAGAAACAATGGTTGCTCAGCCTTTTTCCTGGAAATGATTGAAGTGGCACGTCAGCACAAAGCTCAGAAAGCTCAGAAAGCTCAGGCTGAGGAGGGCAGAATATGGCAACCGTGATTTTCAAACCCACCGAGGCATGCAATGCCAGGTGCATATACTGTGACGTTGTGCATAAAAAACCCCGTGCTCCGATAACAATGTCCCTGGAAACACTGGAGATGTTTTTTTCACGAATAAATGAGTTTCTGGTTGAACGACCACACGAACACATGCAAATTACCTGGCACGGAGGAGAACCTCTGTTGCTCGGACCTGAGTATTTTTCAAAAGCTTTATATTTCCAGCAAAAACATTGCGCCGAAACCAGTAATCGCATCAATCACGATATTCAAAGCAATCTTACCCTGTTTTCCAGGAAATATACTAAAATCTTGAAAAAACTGGGGATCCATAGCATCGGCACAAGCTACGATCCCATAGGAAACATCCGTGGTTTGGGAACAAAACGAGATTCAAATACTTATAACAGAAAGTTTATGGTTGCTGTCAGTCTAGTCGAAGAAGAGGGGTTCAATTGGGGAGTTATTTATGTGGTCACAAAGCTTTCTTTGGCAAAGCCTCTTGAAATCTTTCAGTTTCTTGTCAATCTCTCACCAAAGGGAGCCATTATGTTCAACCCCGTACTTACCTACGGTAGCAAGATCAATCATCTGAAGATTACGCCGGAGGAATATACTGATTTTCTTGGAACTATCTTTTCAGTCTGGTGGCATCAACGGGAAGAATTTCCGCAGATCCAACCATTTTTCTTTCTGGTACGTAATCTTCTTGAGGGAAATAAATCATTAATGTGTTGCGACTCAGGTACGTGTGCCTATAGTCATATTGACCTGATGCCGGATGGAAGCCTGTCTCATTGTGGCCGTTCTGCCGACTGGGACCTGCTGAACTACGGTTCAATTTTTGAAAAGTCTTTTTCGCAAGTTTTTGCCGATTCTCAAAGAAAAATCCTTCTGCAACGCAATACCATTCTCCCGAAAACAGAATGCAAAGGATGTCGTTTTTGGAATATCTGCCATGGAGGTTGCCCACTGGATGCGTGGTCAGCTTCCGGATCATTTACTCACAAAAGCGAGTGGTGTCTTGCCAAAAAGGATTTTATAGAGAAATACTTCGAACCAATGGTAAATTCTAGCTCAAACATTGTCACGGATTCAATGCCTAAGCAGAATGGTCGTCCACAAGCATATTACCCGACACAATGGGATCGATCCCGCAAAGGCAAGTTTACAAAAGAGAAAGAAGATAGCGTAGACCTAACATGGATAAACCCTATTGGAGGATTGGGAGATACCTTGATGATTTCGGGAGTACTAAAGCAAGTTTCGGAAAAACATCCATCACGAAAATTTAATCTGGTTGCACGGACAAAATACCGACCACTTCTGGAAGGTCATCCCGCGATAACCCACATCGGGCATCCTCCACCGGAAGCCAGGTTTATCAGCACCAATTATTGGAACCATAAGGATTATCTGCTGCCTGAGAAAAGGGCCTATCAGATTCTTGCCCGTATCTTCGGTTTAAAAACGCCGGTTAAGGAACGTTTATATGTTCCGTGGGAGCTTCATGACGATCCAGTTCTCATGAGGCTTATTCCTTGGAAACAACACAATGTCCTTATTTGTCAAAGTTCTGATTCGCCGAGAAAGCAGATGGGAATTGAAAGATGGGAATCGCTGGTTGCGATGTTGAATAAAGACAAAATCGGGATAGTTCAAGCGGGAAAAATGAAAGACCGTTATGTGCGGGGAACATACAGCCTTCTAGGATTAACAACACCCAGACATCTCATCTCTATTTTGAGGCATTTTGACGCCATTGTAACAGCCGACAGTTTCATTATGCATGCTGCTCATCTGTGCGGGGTTCCAGCCGTTGTCCTCTGGGGACCAACTGATTACCGAGTCTATGGCTACTCCAAACAGATACATTTGCAAGCAAAGATAGATTGTGAGTATCCAGGCGGTTGCATTAGAACTGATCACGGGAACTTATATCACATCGATTGCCCAAAAGGACCTGCGCACTGCGTGGATACGCTACAATTAGAAACCATCTACAATTCCGTCAAGAACCTTTTGAAAAAATAGAGTTCACTCACAACATAATTCCCATCGGAATTTCTATAACAGAATGTGTGTTATGGTAGATAGAGTAATATTGGATAAAGTGCTTTACGGAACGTAAGGTGAAGGCACCGAGGAATAACGATTATAAGTGCTTGCATAGTAGGACATGTATCTATCGTGGCTAGGGTCTTTACTGCCATAAACAGAATCAGCGTATGGATCGTGTGGAGGAGTATCCCAAGCAAAAGCACGCCCCTTCCCCAATGCTGTGGTACCTAAAGCCGCTCCTGCAAAGATTATGGCAAGCCGTTTAATGGCCTTACGCCTCGATAAATTCTCTTCCCTTGAATCCTGTTTTTCAACTTTCCTATTTACTTTTCTCTTCATTTAATTCCCTCCTCTCAGTTTTTTTTGATGAGGAGTCCCTTTTTTGGAGAATCAAGCATAAGAAATAAAACATGTGTTTATAATTATTGACTCCGAGAATCGCTCTTTTTCGCAATATTAACATCTATGATTGTCTTTGTCAAATCTTTATTTATGGTTTGATAAGAAAATAATTATCTCTATGATTCGAGTTCATAAACCGCGATCAAGGTGTCGAAGGGATTCTCGCCAAACTGGCCCGCCGTTGCCGGAGAAATACTCAGTATGAGAATTCCAGCCCCTGCACTGGCATCAAGGGCAGCAGCCCTCGCTGCTCCATAAGTGTAGAGAGAATCGCTGCTTGGAGCCGCGCTACGTGCCGCCATGTTCGCCAGCTTCTCCACTGCTTTGTAGGCGGCTTCCTTCGCCTCAACATAGCCAGGGAATCGATCAGCTACCTCCTTTTAGACCGCGAAAGAATTGTAGCGAGAGGTCCATGCTCGATTGGGTTCCGATCCCGTTGTGGCGATCGAGGAGGTTACCAGAAGCGGAAAGGCGATAACCGTTTTCCGAGCCGCCTCAGGAATTTGCAAAGTGTAGTGCCAGCCAATAATTCCATCTGTAGCTTTATGATATCCAGAGCATCACGTACTGCGGGTTCCCCCAACTCTTGCCATTCCAATGCAGGAGGATAAGGTAGCCAGAACCTGATAGCGGGTTAACCTGCGTTCCGATGTAGACAAGGGCCTGCATGCGATCCTTGCTGAAGCCGACCCTGGAGAGTTCTGTGATCCCCTGACTATCGGGGTAGAGCTTGTAGAACTCTTCCCATCCGTATCCGTCCTCGGCTTTTTTTGAAAGTAAGATCTCACGGCTTCTTTCCTTAGTTACAAGGACTACCTTGAGGTCTTCGACAAACTTGTTCTTCAAGGTTACCGGATTTTCGTTCTTACTAAGGAAATCTTCTATTGTATCCTCCCGCAGTCCCTTGATTTCCTTTCGAGCATAATCGCCCATCCCCTTTTGCAGAAAGGTCTCGGAGGTTATGACAATACGTTCCAAATCCTTCTCCGTAAATATGGATGAAAGGAGATCGGAGTATACACTATATGGATTAGCACGATTACCTTCCTCGGCAATAGTACTCTGACTAGAGAAAGCGCAAATTAGGAAGATCATCAATAAAGCTTTTCTTGTGATCATAGTTTCCTCCTATGCCGAACATTACATTTTATAATTATTGCAATATAGTAAGCTATATCATTCAACCGTTTCTTATAAATTGATTTTTCTTTTGAATAGAATGATATTATGATTTGAGATTTGAGATTTGCTATATGTGGTAAGAAGTTTCATGTATTTACACCCCCGTAAACCATGAACCAAATTTAAAATAACTTATCCACATCACAAGACACGGCATAGTATTTATGCTGGTAGGATGGAATGAAATGTGATAATAAAGCTACATATTATTGAAGTCAAGAGGAACTGTAGTCAAATTGTAGTCAAAACGTAGTCAACTCCATCGTAATCGACAGGACTCCACAGGAATCACCAGAAGTTTTGAAAAGTTTTAACTCTTTTCATAATAAGTGATAGCGACATAACAGACACTAAATCAGGCTGTTACGGAAAATGTTAAAAATGCCATTTTTACGAATGCCATTCAAACGCTCTCCCAACTGAGCTAATCCCCCATCTGTTTTCGTAAGTTTAAGTTGCACAATCCGTTATAGAAATAATTGTTAACAAATACTCGCGCCGAAATCAAGCTTTTTCTCCCAATGTAGTCAAAACGTAGTCAGCCTCGAGGATCTTGACTCCATCTCTCAAACTTTCTGGACAGTGGTGAGCGTAACGCTGGGTCATCCGGATGTCCTCATGCCCCAGCAGTTTGGCTATCTTGTATAAGTCTACGCCTCTCTGTGCTAAACGAGTTGCAAACGTATGCCTCAGATCATGAAACTTGAAATCCTCGATCCCCGCTTTCTCCAGTGCATTGTAAAAAGCCCTTCTAAGATTTGAGGGAAGTATCTTTGTACCACAGCTGGTACCAAACACAATACCCTTAATGCCTATTACTTTTTCCTCTGCCTTCTTACGAAGTACATTTAGCACAATTTCATTTAGTGGGATAGTCCTTGGCTTGCCACTCTTTGTTTTCTCGATAAGAATAGTCTTGCGAACTATACTTACCCTGGACCACTCAAGTGAAAGTAACTCATCTTGTCGTAAGCCTGTATTCAAAGCAAAAACTATAATTTCGTTAAGCCACTTGGGACAGTTTTCAAGAAGTATTCTTTCTTCATCTTCGGTCAACCATCTACCTCGCTCATTGTTCTCTTCCTCTTTTGATATTTTAGGAAAAGGTTTATTTTTAAGCCATTCCCACTCATCGACTGCCAGATTGAAAGCCTTTGAAAACATTGCCAATTCACGATTTATGGTAGCTGGTTTTGCTCCTTGATCGCTTCTCAATACCTTATACCTGGATATCTTTTTGCGAGATATTGACAATAAGGTTGAATCTCCAAAAAAAGGAATAAGGTGTTTTAAGGATGCAGAATAACTTCTTTGCATACTTATTGATTTTTTGGGAGCATGTTCTTTCATAAACTTATCCATCAACTCTTTGAAAGTTTTTTTATACCCAACTGGCTTATCAAAATAACTCTCCTCAATAAGCTGAACCCTGATCTTGGATTCCATGGCTAGAGCAATCTTCTTATGGTCTTTCCTTCCAACAGGTATTTTAAGACTTCTCTGGATCTTTTTCCCGTTGTGTCGAATGCAAGTCCACCAGACACCGTCACGTTCAAACATTATTCACCCCCCTTCCCGTGCCCTGTAGTGTCTGCATGCCGCTATCGGGAGAATTATATAGCACCATCACTGAAATCTGCAATGATTTTATTCGCTGTTTTCTCATATTGGTTATAAGGCCGTTTTAGTCTTTCCATTACCTTGTCTATATCACGTAAGTCAAAGAGGACACGGCGGCCCATCTTTATAGAGGGTATCTTTCCCAGGCTGGCCCGTTCATACAGTGTTTTCACTGGGATGGATGTATATTCAGAAACCTCTTTAATGCTAACATATCTTTTTTTTATAACTGTCATATTCGACTCACTATCAATTTTTCAACTGATACAGAATTCTCCATCTTCACAAAAATCTATAAACTCTTTTAAATAGTCTTTATTGCCTATAAACTCACTTAAAAGCTGGTCTTTTTCCTCCTCTGTTATCTGATTGAAAACTGTACTATCAGAAAAAATACCTCCTTTTACTGCTTTTGCTACTTTTGCGACTGCTACTACTTCTGCTTCTGCTTCTGTTTCTACTTCTACTTCTTCTTCTAGAGCTACTTTTCTGGGCTTATTTATCGATTCCCTTGGAACAAAATCTGTATCAGGTATATATTGCAAAGCTTTCTGCAGTGATACTGCAATCTCTTCTGCGTCTTCTTTTGTCACATATTGAAAACCATTTCCGAGATAACAGCCATCCCAATCACTACTATCCATAACAACATTTCCACCCATATCAACTGTTGGTGGTTCGGTCCCTCTAGGTTTCCATCCAAAAAGATAAGCCAATTGTAATAATTTAGGGAAAACAAATATGTTTGCATAAAAATCTTTATTTTTATTATAAAGATCATAACCCATTTTATAAATTCCTTTCTGATTAAATTACTTTTATGATGTAAATTAAAAAACTTCTACCGCAAAGTCATTTTTTCCTATTTTCTTTCCATCTCAAAACCTCCTTATAAAATAATGTTAAAATTTATTGTGGTTTTCTTTCATTTCTTCTTTCTGTAACTGTCCCAATCAAACACAATAGGCTCGGTACCATGCAGCAATCTCGACACTGCCTTTTCTCCAATTATTGATGCTCTACATCTTTAAGAAAAATATGATTTAAAAACCTTCTTTTTCCTACCGGTATATTTTCCTTTTCCTTTTCCTTTTCCTCTTCCTTTTCCTTTGTGGCATTTCCGGCGTCGGAAACGGCGTTTTGGGCGACTTTTACTCCGTTAATGGCGGAATTTATCGAGTATATTCCGCCCGATACACTTATCAATACAGTCGGAAATCTCACTGGTTTTTACATTAATTCTTCGCTTTGCGTACCGTTTATTTATCGCATCTTTTTCCATAGTTTATTATCCTGGTATTTGCTCTAAGACTCTTAGGTAGTATCAATCTATTTACGCAAGAATTTGAACCGTTATCTTACGCTGTACTCCGTTGAAATCTGTAATTCTTTGTACGTTCAATGATTAACTGCCTTTGTTCTTTTGTTATTTGTCTTCTCATTTTTGATTTAATCAATTTTGCTACAAATTCAAAATCTTCTGGATTGAATAAAAAGATACTTTCGTCTTCGGCTTCAAGATACAAACTTAAAATATCCCGGTACTCAGTCTTTATCCTACTTTTTATTCTGTTGGCTGTAATCCTGACAGCAAGTTTGTCGATTCCATAAAGATAAATGCATCCGTATCGGCCTCTAACCTCATAATACCACGCTTTATCTTTAACTTTGCCTGGATTTGACAGTGAATCTTCTGCCGCCCATGCCTCGTCCATGAATATCCGATATCTTTTCCCATACCTTTTTTTCAGGTCTATCATTTCATCTTATACCAATATTTTAATTATTTTTTCAGTTATAATCACAATTATTTATATTTTTAATAAAGAGGAAGAGAGTCAAAGTTTTAACTTTGACGCGGTTATTTACAAGTATCTTAAATACATCTTTTAAATCAAATATTAATTACCATCTATTATTATATTGGGTTTCAAAAGGGAACTATGCTTGGTTTCAAAAGGGAACTTTGAGTCATAGTTCCGAAAAGGAACTCTGATATCATATTTCCAGTATCCTGAATGCTGTAATGTGCTTTTTCGATTTTTTCTTAGTTTTCTCATTCACATAATGGCTCTGCCATGTTTGAATCAGTCCGATTTTCCTCAATATTTTAATTCCCTCAATAATTTGCCTTCGCCCAATCTGCGTATCAAGTTGCAAATCTTGAATACTCCGAAAAAAACAATCAACGTTTTTGCCCGTGAATCTATGTTCCAGATAGTTAAGATGAATATACAACCAACGAGCGGAATACGGAACTTTGCAATTTGTCATATTCAACCTTATGATTGCATCGTTGAAGATTTGGCAAAAATTGCCATCTTTGTATTTCACCCCATCCGCTCCATTCAGTATGGTTTATCCTGTCCACCCTTACTATTTTCTTTACTCCAGTCTATTTTTACTTTAAGTGCTTTTTCAATTCTTTGTTTCTCTTCCTTTTTCAATGGCAAAACTCCCTTTTCAGCATGAGAAATTTTGCTCTGCTGTATTCCTGTCATTATCTGCAAGTCAAGCTGAGTAATCCCTCGTGCAACTCTCGTTAGCTTAAGATTGTTTAACATGTCTTTAAGCCTCCAAAAAAAGTCCAAAAAAAAAGCCGAATTGGAGAACAATCCAAAATCGAATTGTTCCCTAATTCGGCTATAGGTTTTTCTAATTGCTGAAATATGTACTTCTAGTACAAATGAGATTGTAAAATAATAAATTATAATGTCAAGAGGAAAAATACAGCATTTAGAATTTAATTATTGAAGATAAACAACATATATACTAGCAAAACAGCAGAAAATCATCCCGATATGTTAGCAAGATATGTATTTAATGATTGATTTCTTCCTTTTTAGGGAGGGAGAAAATCCAACAAAAGTCCAGATAAGAACAAGATTAAGTCAGAAATCACGATCCAACCCCCCTCTACCTGCCCACCTGAAACTTATGGTCGTGGGGGGTGAGGAACAATTCTTAACCGAGTCTTTAAGCATAAGGAGAATTAAGGGGGGGGTGTACCTGAATTTCGATTGTTTTCTAAAGTAATAGGGGGGTTAGGTATGAACAAACCTTTATTTTAATTGTCTACGGGGGATTCCTTAAGTTATATTTCTCATTTCCTGGACTTGTATAGCTAGTTCCCTCATTAAATTCATATCATCAGATATTGAATTACAACAATTAGTGAAATCAACTTGATAAGTATGGGCAATTATATTTTCTTCTTCGATTGAGGTAGGTGTACTAAAATATATTATTGCTCCTATTGTTCTTTTATCTCGTGGATTTAACCATTTAGATTTATACTTTTTATGAAAGTCATCTAAAATATTTTCGGTGTAAGAATGAAGTGAATGTACGTTGTGCTTTACAAGAATTTTAAGTTCTGGATTTAATATTTTGCTAACTGAAATAGCTATAATTCCACGAAGATTATCTTTGCCCTGATTAAATTTATATCTATCCTCCAATTGACGAAGAGCTCCTTTGATATTGCTATTAATTTGATGTTCATATTGCGGTCTCTTGCATTCAACAAAAAAAGTATAATTATTGAAAATTATTTTTAAGTCAGCAAGTGTCCCAAATTCTATTTTTAATCCTGCATTAGCAAGTATTGCAGCTATTAACAATTCAAATCCAACGTTTCTTGCAACGTTTGAAGAAGTATTAATGTTTTCATCAATATATGATATAGGCCCTTTAATAAACTGGCGAAAGCGGGATGAAAGCTCATCTTTTATAATGGGAGAAAGACCTGTGAAGATGTATACTAACTCTTGAACTTCATAAACAATATTTAAATACTTCCCGAAATACTTACGTATTTCTTCATTATTAAATTTACCTGATTGATGTAAGGATAAAATTTTGCTAAGAAACCTTTTGTATTCACCGATTCGTGTCGGTTCAATTCTTAGGCCTTGATCTGTGAGCCACGCAGTAGCATCTTCTATTTTTTTATATATCTCTAAGTACGAGCTTCGTATTAAAGGGAAACGCATTATTTGAATGTGTTTTTTTATTGTTGTACGGCTAACACCTGCCACTATGAAGTATAGCGGCATAACGGTCAGGCTTCATAAGGTGATTATAAAAATTCTTCCTTTTCTAAATTTACTCAATCTTAATTATATATTGCCGATCAAGTGAATTGCCTTTTAGATCTATAGAATGTCCTTCAAAGAAATTATTCAAATCTTCTTCTGGATCAATGAAATTAAAATAAGCTATAATCATATAATACGTATAACAATCAATGCCAGGAACAGGAAGGATCGAAAAAGGAATTGTGCAATGGATTATCATAGGGATTAACTTTTCTGATATAATATTTCTATATTTAAATCTATCAGAACATGGAAATGAGATATTCTCATCTTGACAATACTGAATTAAAACATCAGCACATGACCACAAAACTTCCGAACCACTTTTACGAAAGTGATTTTGTGGCCTTTGTGCATCCTTATAACTTACAAGAAAATATGGTCCAGCCCCTTTTCCTGATCGGTATTTCCATAAATCGTCCTCTTTTATTTTTTCCTTAAGTTCCCTTTTCTGCTCATGTGAAAGTTTAAAAGATTGAAACGTTGACACAGTTTCAGAAATAAAGTCATCTATGATACTTTCGGTTAATGGCAAAATTCCTTGTTCTTTAAAATCTTCTTTGTTGTGGTAGCGGGTACAATGATAACCCATTATCTTTAAATCATTTTTTAAACATTTTTCCTTCCAAATATGTAGAAATGTATCTAATAGTAGCCCTATATTATCAGAAACAATTTTCAATAAATGATTATCAACATTCTTCCAGAAATGACTAGATTCTGTTTCTCCATTGTCTTTCAAGTTCCAATATAATTGCCTGACATCAAACCAATCCTTAGTAATTGCCTCTACTGTTCCTACAACAGTACTTGAATCATCTATGTCTAAAATCATTTTACTTTACTTCTCGCTTTATGTGCTAATGGCGGAATTGAGAGTTACTCTCATGGCATGTCGTACTACAGAGGTGCGAGAACTTCAATGATTAAATTATCAGCAAATTAATTGCTCAAGTCAATACAAAATAAGAGTGATGCCGGACATGTATAATTTGGTATGAGTTAATGAATTGAAATGTATAAATAATTTTAGAACTGAACTTTATAATATAATTAAAACTGTCATTGTTGAAATTTCTTGTATAACCTGTAAACTTCACTTTCGATTTTGTCAGGTACTGCATGTATTTTATGTTCTAAGTTACTATTAGTTAATATTCCAACTGCTGACCAAAACATTTCTGCATAAACAGGAT
>JAZGCJ010000070.1:0-2657 GCA_036476895.1 Thermodesulfobacteriota bacterium | reverse complement strand
ACTAATAACCAAGAACCAAGCACCAAGGACAAAGAACCAAAAAGCAACGATCTATTTCAAAATGACTAAATATCAGAAAGAAGAACATACTGATTATTACATACTCAAGGCTATAGAAAATGATGCTTCAATTTCACAGAGAGGACTTTCTTCTCAAATGCGAATTAATGTGGCATCAGTAAATTTTGCTCTGAAACGCCTAATCAGAAAGGGTTTAGTCAGGATGATAGGCGCCAATCCCAGACGGATTAAATACTATATTACCCCCAGCGGATTGAAAGAGAAAACAAATATGGCCTACAGATTCTTTGGGAGAAATTTTCATTTTTATAAAGAGGTCAGAAATGATATAGAAATCAGGATTCGAAGTGCAACTGATGGTTCAAAAAACAGGGTGGCCATTTATGGCGTAAATGAACTTGCCGAAATCACATATATGGTAATTATGGTTATGAGATTGGAATTTGTGGGATTTTTTATCGAAAATTCAAATATCACGGGTAAAGAATGGCTTGGTAATAAGGTTCAAGGATTTGATGCCCTTAATAGGGATCATCCATGTTTGCTGCTGCTTACGGATAAGATCAATAATCCCACTATTTATCGTGACAATTTAGAAAACATCAAAACCTTGAATTTATTAAATTATCCACATAACGAATAATTCAGAAATTCATTTTGGAAAACCCAAATATCAAAAATGTCATTTTTGCCCCGCATTTTGCTTTCAGCAAGACAGAAAGCGAAGAGCTCAGCCCCGCTGCTTTCTTGCTGAATTTATTTCAGAATCTATATATATCAATCCTGAAACAATACTGAAACCCGACTGCCAGCCCGACGTCATTCTGGCGGGAGTCGGATCTGATAGTTGCTTCACGGGGCGCCACAGGCGACAAGCTCAGGATGACAAAGTAGTGTTTCCGCTTATGGGAAAAAATAATTATTTGTATAATTACGATTTTTCTCAATATTCTCAACTGATAGCAGTCTATCTATTTGGTTCAAGAGCCGCTGGTAAAGAACATCCAAATGCGGATATTGATATTGCTCTTATTCTAGATGATGATTTTGATCTTCTCCAAAATTATAATTTACCATTGGTTATTTCCAGTAAATTGGAAAGTATCACAGAATGTAAAGTTGATGTAGTTCTTTTTCATAGAATGGATCCCCTGTTTCAAACGGAGATTCGAACTAAGGGTAAGCTAATATTTGTACGTGATAAGGAAAAACTAAAAAAAATATTTTTCAAAGCAAGAAAAGAGTTTGAAGATTATTTGAAACTACACAAATACTATATTCGTGCTCTAAAGAGAAGGTATATGTCTCATGGTTAATCAAGAGATAATTACTCGCCTTTTTAGTTTGTTAAACCGGTATTTAGGTGAGTTGAAGGCTGAGCAGCAAATAACATGGGATGATTTTTAAGGAGGGTTACAAAAGATGTGTACACAACGAACACCACCAATTAAACATTTGAAACATCCGTATATTTCCATTGATCCAAGGGTATCAAAAGGTAGTCCTGTAATCTCAGGCACAAGAGTAAGGGTGATAGATATAGCAATAGAATATGACAGGCTTGGGCTCTCTCCGGATCAGATTATAGATACTCATCCGCATCTGAATCTTGAAGAAGTACACGATGCCCTTTCGTATTACTATGAAAACAGAGTTTCTATTGATGAGGAAATTATAAAGAAAAAGGAAATTATAAAAAAAATTGCCAAAAAAGCCTCCTCAATTTTGAAAGAGACTATTGGCTAAACTTACGTTTTATGTTAATGAGAGTGTTAATGTTGCAGTAGCTGAAGGCTTAAAAAGGCGAGGGGTTAAAGTCATATCTGCAAGAGATGCTAGCAACTTAGGACTTTCAGATAAAGAG
This sequence comes from Thermodesulfobacteriota bacterium, assembly GCA_036476895.1. GTDB lineage: Bacteria > Desulfobacterota_D > UBA1144 > Nemesobacterales > JAZGCJ01 > JAZGCJ01. The sequence goes on along the minus strand of JAZGCJ010000070.1, from coordinate 772 downwards.
CAGCTTGAATATGCAAAAAAGAAGAACCTTGTTATTGTGACACATGATGATGATTTTCTATCAATGGCAATGAAATTTGAGCATAAAGGGATTGTATATGTACATCAACAAAAGTATAGGGTGGGATATTTAATAAGAAGATTAAAATTACTCTGGGACATTGCAAAACAAAAAGACATGGTAAACCATGTAGAATTTCTATAATGAAGTGACTCGTTAGCGAGGTAACCACGACGGGGAAAATCATTGCAACTAACTTGTAGTCTTTTCCGCTTATTCACTTGTCAGCTTTCTAGTTCGCCACAGCGAATCTCGCAACAAGGGCAGACGAGGATGCTACCTCAGGCACGACTTGCATGCTTGTTACCATTTTCTTGGGATGTGTTCCTGTTAAACTAACATAACCTTTGAACGTTAGACAATGCGTGTTTCCCTGTCCGCACCTGTCTACCGACAGACGAGGACAGGCAGGCTTACCCAAACCATAACCGTTTAACTAGTGTGTATGAAAAAGACTGATAATTGAATAATTCAGGCTCTAGTGCCGAATTTACCCGATTCCTTGGCTATGCACAAAGATCTTGTGCAGAAGTTCAATCGGAAGATTATGTCGCTCTCGACCAAAACTATATAACTGAAAAACAATTTAATGAAATTTATGACTTAGGAGCAAAAACAAGCTCTAAAATCGGTGCCTTCATAAAGTATTTAAAGCAACAAAAAACCAAGAACCAAGAACCAAGAACCGAGAACCGAGAACCATGCGCTATGC
>JAZGCJ010000007.1:0-10821 GCA_036476895.1 Thermodesulfobacteriota bacterium | reverse complement strand
GCCTCGTTTAATGAGTCAATAGCTTTTTGACAACTGTCATCCTCACCATCGAATTTCATTAAGTATATATAGGCCTTTCCCAAATCTCTTTTAACGATGGAATATTCCCTTGGATATTCATCTGCAGAGTAAAACTCCAGAGATTGACTAAAGGATTCAATTGCCTTAACAACAAGATCCTTATTGCTATTAATTTTTGACAATCCAAAGTAAGCAGATCCCAAATTATTTTGGATCATGGCATGCTTTAGGGGATGTTTATTGGCACTGTAAAAGTCTACCGCCTCTATAAAAGATTCTATTGCACAATTGTAATTTTCTTGAGGGTTCTCTATTTCGGCAAGGGTGTTATATGCTACTCCCAGATTATTATGAGTCATTGCAAATCCAGAAGGGTTTGAATCTTGGTTCCTAAATTTCAGTGATTCTCTATAAGCAGTTATCCCAAGCTTGCTGTTCTCATGTTTATTTTCTAAATCAGCTAATATGCTGTAAGCGTTGCCGAGATTGTTTTTAGTTGTCGAATACTCCTGTGAGTATTCATCAATACTGTAAATATCTAAAGCATGATTATATGCATTAATAGCATTAACACAGTCATCAGTTTTTCCGTCTATCCCGGCCAGCATCTCGAAAGCGGCACCAAGATTGTTTTGCAATATAGCGTAATCCAATGGATTATTATCTTTGTCAAAATTTGCCAATGCATCCTCATAATAGTTAATTGCGTTAATACAATTTTCCGCCCCATCTTCGATTTCTGCTAAAGTTTTATAAACATTACCAAGAGTAATATTTGTGTTTACATACTGATCCTGAACTGACTCAGCATCAATATACCTCAATGCCTCGTTTAGTGAGTCTATAGCTTTTACGCAATTTTCTTTTCTATTCTCATTCTCCGACAATGTGTAAAATGCCTTGCCCAGAAAATTATTTGCAAGTGAATATTCTTTTGGATAATAGTCGAAGGAAAATTCTTTAAGAGAATCCCTGATAAAGCTTATTGCAGTTAACACATTTTCGTTTTTATCTTTATAAGCAGATAACCAGAGATGGCAAATACTCAGATCTAAAAGTATATATGCCTTATATGCAGGATTATCTTTCTCATCTAACGATTCAAGTATATTACTAAATACTGATATAGCCTGTTCACAATTTCCCACTTCGTGATCAAATCCTGAAAGAAGAAAATAGGCTTTTCCCAAATACCTCTGAGTCTCTTTATATTGAAAAGGGGCATGTTCCTTTTCACAAATGCTATTAGACTCTTTGAGTAAATCCATAGCTTTGTTCAAATTTTCTTTATCCCTTTCGACTGATGCCAGCTCAATATAAGAGATGCCTAAATTACTTAATCTTAAAGCATAATCTTTCGCAAATTTAACTTTACTAAGAAAACCTAGGGCATCTTTTAATGTTCGTATAGAATCGGAGATATTCTGAATTCTATCTCCAAAGTGGGACAATCTCCTGTACGCCACACCCAAGTTGTTGCAAATACTCGAGTACTGATTTGGTGACTGAGTTTTATCGAAGTTATCCAGTGATTTTCTATAATATTCTACAGATTTTCTTAAAACATCCTCAGAAAAACTTATATCAGAAAATTCTAGGTATAAATCCCCTAATTTCCTGTAAAGATCTGTATTCGAAAGCTGACCATCTGTTTCTTGAACCATGCTCTCATATAATGAGATTGGTTTTTGATAGAGCTTCCTATAATCATCAATATTAAGATTCTCTATATCACCTTTTGACAATGTTGAGTGATAAAGAGATGACAACTTAAAATTAAATGAATTAATAAATTCCGTATTTAATTTTTCAGATTGTTCTTTAAAATCTTTTTCTAGCTCCTCAATATCTTTCCAATTGTATTGTTCATTTCCTAAATAATAGTTCAGTAATTTGTCAATTAACTTACCAATATCTTCTTGTACACTTTCATCCGTGATCTCAAGCTGGGTTAAAAACTTCTGCTTTAACTCGTTATTAACCTCATCCAATTTGCCATTTATAAACTTTTCAAATACTTCTTTTGGATTTTCATTAAAGTCAATATTCTTAAAATCAACTTCCAACGCTTTAAAAATGCTCAAAAAATTAATATTACCCTCCTCAGCCCCAACTTCCTCCTCGAGTACAATATCTTCTATCAGCAAGTCCCCGGTGTCTTTTACCATTATATTGTCAAAACTATTCACACCTGAGATATCTCCAGCAGTATCGGATTCACTGATTGATCTTTTATCTATAATCGGTACGATTAACTTGCTTTTACCCTCCAAAAATCCATATGCATATATAACACTTGGATCAAATTTATCTAAAATCGGAAAAGTTAAGACACTATTTTGAGATAATTTATTAATATTATTCAAATAACTGCCATTATTTGAAAGTTCCTGGGATATGATAGAAACTTTAAATCTATTTTTAGTAAGAAGCTCTTTTAGCTTGCTTATGATTTCGTAAATATATTCAACTTTATCGCTACCCGGATATATGATTAAGGCAGGTATATCACCTTCGGTGTCCAAATAGTTATTAATTTTAAGGACTTCACGGTAATTCCACATTATGCTTTGCCTCCAGGTATTTGCGAATTGTTCAATAATAACAGAAGGTTACACCTATACTTGAACACAATATAAACCCTGAACGCAAAATATAATAGAAATGTGATTTAACGGACTTCTTAACAGTTTATAAGTATATCCCATCATCCTATCACGGTAACTCAGCCACCTAAATCAATAGATCTGAAGCTTTGCGTCCCATTCTCACAAATGGTTTGCCATTTCGTACAGGATTAATTAACCCACCCATACCTTACCATCTATCTTAACTTTATAATCTATTTTTTTTTCTGTCAATACAGAGATATTGAACAAATAATTTAAGTAATGGTTTAAATAGTGGAAGCTTAAGGTCAGTCCTCCTTTGGTTTTGTAATGGCTTTTAACCTGCCCAGTTCTTTTTGAGCATTTTCATGTACCAATCTCAGCTCTTCTTCTAAACTACTTGTGTTGTCTTCGATAGTTCTTATATCATTGCATTTAGTCTTAACGCTCTCAATATCAATTTCGCCTTTATGTTTGTGCATTCTATAAACAGAGTTTCCAATATCCACTATTGAACTTTTCTTTTTCTTATTTAAAGACTTGATCTTGTTTTTCATAATTATCGTATCATAGGCCTCCCTAGACCTTATATTCACTATCCTTATTCCTTTGCTTATTCCATCTTTTATGTAACCAAAAAATTCAGTACTTTCTGACATGTTAATCTCCCGTGGTTAATAAATACTAAAGTTGATAATTTATGTTAACTGAGCTAGCTGCAAAGTTAAGGATATTTAAGATCTTATTTAAAATGTTTATTGGAATTATTATTGTTACTGTTCGGCAAATAATTAGTTATATTTATACTCTCTTTTTTATTATTCCTTGAAATAATAAAATAAAATCAAAAATTCAATTTTTTGTGATGTGCTAATGGGAAAAATAATATCAATTATGAAAAATGTTACAAAAAACAGAACAGTCTTTTACGCAATTTCGATTTTAACAATGATTGCCGAAATCAAAGGATAGAATTTAATCTCAAATTATTGATTTTACTCAAATAATAGTATTTATTGGCACTTGGATCGAGGAAGATTTAGAGATACTCAAAAACACAGAATCTATTTTGAGATCCGATAACTTTAGCGAAAACGCTGACACCATTAAGAGCAAGATTGCCGAAATCAAAGGATAGAATTTAATCTCAAATTATTGATTTTACTCAATTACTGGTAGAATCTTGCCTCTGATTCTTCTCATACTTATAAATACAGTTGATTAAATAATTCACTTATTATGAAAAGTAAGATTTATTATGGGTGGTACATAGTTGCTGCGTGTCTTGTTCTAACAATATTGGACGGGATGTTGCTTTATTCATTTGGAATTTTCCAACCATACATCAACGACGACTTTGGTCTCTCAAGGGCAGCCGGATCGTCTATTTTTTCATTACGCTCTTTTGTACTGGCCTTTTCTTTAGCCATATCAGGAAGACTTGTCGACAAGTACGATCCCAGAGCAGTTATCTTTATTGGTGGTGTAATAGCTGCACTTGGTATTTTCCTCACCGGTCTTGCAACAAAAACATGGGAGCTCTATCTGTATTACGGATTCCTTGTTGGACTGGGAGACGGTGTTTTATATATCACATGTGTAACTGTAATTAGTAGATGGTTTGTAAAAAAAAGAGCCCTTGTAATAGGAATTGTCACGGCAGGGGTGCCGATAAGTGGTCTGATTACAAATCCTCTTACTGCATGGTTAATAGGAGCCTTTGGATCAAAAAATGCCCTTTTAGCTCTATCCTTAATTATTGTAATAGCGCTCTTATCCTCATTTGTATTGAGGGGTTATCCTCAGGAGAAAAACCTGAGGGCGTACGGTGATGATATCAATGAAGAGGACAATAAAAAACTCAGTGAAAGTGATTGGAAGTCAAGGGAAGCAATAACCACACCGACTTTTGGATATATGTACTTAATGTACTTCTTGGGATTTACAACTTTTCTTATTGTAGTAATACACCTTTTTAACTTTGCAATTGATCAGGGCATAAGCCCTCTTGTAGCATCCGGGGCTCCCGCTGCAATTGGCGTGGGAAGCATTATGGGAAGGATTGTTCTTTCAGGCCTTCTTACCGAGGTGATTGATAATAGGAGAGTGTTATTTATCTGCTATTTCACTCAAGGTTGTTCAATACTTATACTATTATTTATAAGAGAAACTTGGGCATTCTACTTGTTCGGTTTACTCTTTGGTTTTTTCTACAGCGGCTGGGTACCAATTTTCCCAATTCTTCTTGGCAAGTTCTTTGGTTTGAGTGCATTAGGGGCCATATATGGAGTATTTGGAACTTCTTTCTCCATTGCAGCGATAAGTGGACCATGGCTTGCAGGATATACTTTTGATGTTTTCGGCAGTTACGAAATCCCATTTATCATTGCAATCATATTTTGTATCTTAGCAGCAATAATGTCATTCTTCATCAAAACACCAATAAAGAAATCGAATATAATAACTGCTTAGCTGAACGCGTATTAAATAAATCTGTTACTATACATAATGAGCATCGAATACCTTAACCTAATAAGAAAAGAGGGTGAAAATTTATCTCGTACAATTAATAATGAGCTTTTTAGTAATTACATTGGCGGCAAAAGAGATTCGGATTTGCACAGCATATTCGAGAAATACCGTGATCTTTTTGAAAAAGACCTGTTTTTCTCAATTAATGAACTGAATGATAGTTCTTTTGATTATCCCGAAGCAAGAAACCTAATACTGAGTTTTCTCTCTACAAGCTCCATAAACTTCAAATCATCTAAAACAGTTGATAAGTTAATTCGATTTGAGCTTAGAGAAAAGATCATATCAGGTAACAAAAAGTATAGTTATAGAAGCATCCTTCCCAGTTTAATAAACGAAGAAAAAAAAGGTATTAGAGATGAAATACAATCCAACAAGAATTTAATAAACCAAAGGATTATAAAATATAAGTTAGAGCTCTTTGACACAATTCAGGAAACTTCTCAGGAACTGGAATTTAAAAATTACAGGGAACTATACTCATGTGTTCAAAATATCGATGATCTTGATCTGGAAAAAAAAGCAAATAACTTCCTCTCAGACAGTAAGTATATCTTTAAAGAATTACTAAAATGGTTTCTACAAAAAAAAACGGGTCTGCCACTTGGAAAATCAAAAATATACGACATTTTGCATCTTTTGAATTCGTTTGAACTTAAAGGATATTTCAGCAAATTTAATCAAAATAAATTAATTGACAGCTTTACCAATTTAGACTTTGATAATATCCCAGATGTTGATTCACAAATCACATCAAATAAGATCTTTGCACCACATACATTTCCCATCTCACCTCCCACGGACATCAAAATCTCTATCTTACCGATAGGAACTATAAGTGACTATGAATCACTTCTATATTCATTTGGGAAATCATTTTGTTTTTTATTTGTCGATAGGGATGATACTTTCGAAACACGATATCTAAGAGAAACTGGCTATACCGAATTGTTTGCACAATTGATACGGGGCTTAGTATACGAACAAAAATGGCTTAAAAAGTATATTAACATTGATGTTAAGGGCGATTTTGCAATGTTTCTTAACCTCAGGGATCTATTCAACACCAGGTATTGTGCTTCAATGGCGTTATATGAATTGTCCGTATTCAACAGTGAAGACTCGGTCGAAATACCGTCCATATACAAGGAGATATTAGAAAACGGGCTACTATGCGCAATAGATGAAGAGGATTTCGTCTTCGATTTTAATAATCCAATCAAATACCTGCCAGTTTTTAACGCCCTTACAGTACTTGAGAATTTTAGAAACAGCATGAGGGAAAAATTCGACTACGAGTGGTGGAGAAATCCCGAATCGGGAAAGTTTTTTTCTGAAACATTAAAACAAGGCGGACGAATTAATATGAAAGTACTGGATGAGAGGAATCCCTTTATTGATATACATGAAGATAGCTTAATAAAATTTTATGAACAGTTATTCAGATAATTAACACTAGGGGTTCAAAACCACCTTTCCAAATTGATTCCTATCCTCAAGAATCTTTTGAGCATCCGATCCATGCTCTAGAGGAAATTTCTTATAAACTATGGATTTAAACGTACCTTCCGAAGCCAGTCTAACCACACTTTCAAGATTTTTCCGGGGAGAGTTGAATACGGTAACACCCAGTACAGACAGATCTCTCATAATAATCGGACCTATCATAGCATTTACCGCCCCACCACCAACAACACCCACAAGTAAAAGCCTTCCTTTTCCAGAGAGAGATTGAATATTCTTTTCCCATACAGAAGCACCAATTTGGTCAAAAATTATATTAACACCTTTATTCTCAGTAATCCTTTTTACCTCTTCGGCAAAATCCGAGTTGTTATAATTAATCGTCTCATCCGCACCAAGCTTCTTTGCGTTTTCCAACTTTTCATCTGAACCGGCAGTTGCAATTACATAAGCCCCAGCATTCTTTGCCACCTGTATTGCTGCACTTCCTGTTCCGCTACCCGCTGCATGTACCAATACTCTCTCTCCATCTTGAATACCCCCTCTATCATAAAGTCCGTACCATGCCGTTGCAAAACAGATTGGAAGCGTTGATGCATCGTCATACTCTAAGTTGTCCGGAATTTTTACAACATTGATACCAGGGACTTTAGCATACTCAGCAAATCCACCATGCCTGTTTACACCAATTACCTCAAACCCCTTATCCAACCTTACCGTAGGATCAATAACCACCCTGTCTCCTTTAGAAAATCCCGAAACATCTTTTCCGATATCATCAACGTCACCCGAAATATCAATACCACCAATATGAGGAAGATCCACCGGTCTGGGAGATTTTCCGGATCTCAGTCTATTATCAAGTGAATTTATGGAAGATGCCTTTACCTTAATTAAAACCTCATCATCATTAATTTCCGGAACCGGTGTATCTTCATATTTCAGTACACCAACTTCACCAAATTCGTGATATATAAGTGCTTTCATTGTCAAACCCCCAAAGTATTAAAATAATTGGTGTGAGACAGTTTACAATATTTTCAAATGTTAACAAATCTTTGTATATCCCAGTTATAATATAGATATTAAGCTAACTAAAAAAATTAGGAATCAAATCTGATGTTTGGACTTGGTACAAGTGAAATTCTGATTATTCTCCTTATAGCTTTGCTTATACTTGGTCCTAAGGAAATCCCGAAAGTGGCCAGAACCATCGGCAGGGGTATGAGAGAACTACAAAGGGCAAAGGACGATATATCTAAATCTATAGAATTTGAGATGAATGAAGAAGAATATGGGAGTCATTCAAAGAAAAGTGATGAATCTCATGAAACTCAAGAGACAACAGAAGATAAATCTGAAAACGAAGAAACCAAACAGGTTTGAACTGACCAGAAACAGGGGGTGTTAAGATAACACATTTAATAAGACTGAACGTTAGTGGTTCTTCCCTGTTCCAGGGAAGCAGGTACATCATTCGAGCAAGTGGACAGTAGTTTATGAATAGATTAGATGCAAGGCCGATAGTAGTTATATACATAAGTATTACCAAATACAGAACATAAGTACCCACGGCAACCCAGACGAGGTAGGATATTCTAAGTTGAACTGGAAAAGCCATAACACGAAAATTTGTAAGTATTAAAAAAATATTGCATGAACCGCACTAAAAAAAACTACATATTCAAAATAACTACGATTAAAAAGCCCTATTATTAATCCAACCCATGTCACAAACCATAGAACCCATACAAGCCTCCTTCTGTTTTTCGCTGGAACATTATCCCAAATGGATACTTTTTTAGCAGCCACAACTTGTCCCTCGAAAATCCTTTATAGCTCATTAAATAATAGAACAATTGAACGAAACAAACCAAATTATGGAATAAATAAAACTCTATTAGATACTGCCTCTGTTTACTATTAATCCAACCTAATCTTTAATCAATATGAAAGAACCTGAAAAGCTGGTAAATGATATGAACGAAACATCGCGTAGAAAACATCTCTCTATCAAAACTACTCAGAATAAGGAGCATATTACTTTTTCTCCTTGATAAGACAGTTTAAAGTTGAATAATACTGGGTTAGAAATGTGTAAAGAACCGGTCTATGAATACAGAACAAAAAGTTCAGAAATTACTTTAACACTCCCTGACGGCAACAAAAAGAAGATAGATATCAGACCAGGTTGGGCATTTGGAGCCGGAGATCACCCTTCAACTTCACTATGCATTAAAGCATTAGAAAAATTGTTTAAGTTAAAAGAAATCAAAACAGTCTTCGACATAGGTTGCGGTACAGGTGTACTGGCCATTTCTGCTGCTGCTTTGGGAGCACATAAAGTTGTGGGTATTGATATCGAATCGGCTATTATCGGGGAGGCAAAAGCAAATATAAAAAAAAACGGATACCAGGATAAAATTAAAGTTTCATGCGATTCAATAAACGATATAAATGAAAAATTCGATCTTATAACAGCCAATATTCTAAAAGACGCGATATTAGTAATGAGCAATTCAATTGTAGAAAAAATAAACGAGGATGGTTTAATTCTACTATCCGGAATTCGTAACGAACAAAAGGATATTATCTTAGATCGTTTTCAGACACTGGGATTAAATATATATGGAACAGACCAAGAAAAAGAATGGGTGTCAATAATCTTTAAGAATAGTATGGGGTCGCGACTTCGCAATTGACAAATGATAACAAGGAATCCTTAACCTCCCTTATCATTTTATTAAGTTTTTTTAACCCCAGTTAGTTCTCTCTCAAATCTATTGCCGCTCTGTGAAATCAATGCATAGCCTTTGATATATTAGTTTTAGGGGTTTTAACAAATTAATGATATTGATTGACCATAAGACAGTATGCATAGCATACAAGAGAGAATTTATTGAATGTTTCATTTAGTTTTTCAATGAATTTAGATTTATCTTTATCACTAAGGAAGATTTTATACTTACTAATACCTCTGGAGGTAATATGGTAGCAAGCATTTTCAAATAATAGTCTTAAAGGTCTTGCCATATAATGGAATCTAAATTAACTAATACCAATTGTCAATTGTGAAGACGCGACACCATTTGTTTCTTTAATGAAGGCCAACTTTTTCGGAAGGCACTATCCGATAAAGTTGGCAACGATCTGATTAAACTTTTCTGCATTTTCAATGAACATGAAATGCTGGCCACCTTCTTCTTCCTCGAATATCTCCGATTGTGATCCAGCAATCTGCTCATGAATCCATACTTGTGACTTCCACGGCACGAGACTTACTCTACCACCAATGACCAGCGTTGAGATATTGATCCGTGGAATGACATCTCGCCAATCTTGTGCACAGTGGTTGTACAGAAGGGTGGAGGCGTGTTGGCGAGGTAACCTGAGATTCCGTTCAATAATCCAGTTCTTTTTTTCCTCGGATATCGCACTAGTCACCATTCTACCAATAGATCTCTTTGTTTTTTCCACACCCTCTGGACCAGCTAAGGCATTGCATGTTTGGATGACTTTCTCGAGACTGAAGATGGCGCCTGATGCGGCTAACTCTTCATCTGACCATGTTGGGTTCGAGGTCAGAAATGGCGGCTCGTCAACGAGAATCAGTTTGGCAAGTATCTCAGCACCGAATAGATCCCAGTAACTCCAGATAACGGAGCACCCCATAGAGTGCCCTAGTAGCACGACGTTATTTAGATCCAGCGCTCTCAGAACATCATGTACGTCTTTTGACAGACGTGAAATCCTATAACCAAAATCCGTCTTTTCTGACTCCCCATGGCCGCGCATATCAATGGCGATACAGTGGTAACGGTCACTTAGCCCATCAATTTGATATTTGAATTGTTCAGCGGTTTGAGACCAGCCAGGTATCATTACCAAGGGTTGTCCCGATCCTGCTTCAAGATAATGTAGTTTCACGCCATCATTGGTTGTAATGTGTTTTGATTTACCTGTGGATGTGGTCATTTTATCCTCCTTTCTTTGTTTTCATCTAAGGGGTTAAAAACATCGCCAACACATAACGTCCCGGATGAGCCGCCGAGTGCAAGCGAGGTCGGCTCCATCGTGTTATTAGGCAGACCTAACAGACTCTGGCTCATTTCATGGCGTGCACTAACGCGTCAATTCCATCACGGAATAAGATCTTGATATCGCGAAAGCCGACATCTTTCATCTCGGAGATAGC
>JAZGCJ010000069.1:0-2480 GCA_036476895.1 Thermodesulfobacteriota bacterium | reverse complement strand
AAGGTAATGAAAATCATAATGCCCAGGATGAAGGGTAAAGCAGATGGGAAGTTGGTAAATAGCATGGTTAGAGATCTCTTAGAAAAAGCTGAACAAAGCTGATCTTTTTATCCATGATGGATTTTTTTACAAACCACACTGAAAACAGGGAGACATTTCAATTGAGCAAATCATCAAAAGCAAAGACAACTGGATCGGAAAATACATGGATTCTGAATGATCTTTTTTCAGGGCTCGAAGATCCTGAAATCGAAAAAACTGTTGAGTTTTCGTTTAAAAAGGCTAAACAGTTCGAAAGGAGATACAGAGGGAAAATCAACTCCGCATCATTAAACTCAGTCACACTGTTAAAAGCGGTAAAAGAACTAGAATCAATCAGCGAGCATATCGGTAAGCTGTTATCTTATGCACATCTGGTTTTTGCAGCCGATACAAGCAACCCGAAACACGGGGCTTTTCTTCAATCACTTCAGGAAAAAACAACACAGATCAGAAAGCATCTCCTTTTCTTTGAATTGGAGTGGGTGGAGCTCGATGAGGATACAGCAGCGAAAATATTAAAAGAAAAATCCTTATCAAAATATGTTCACTACCTTGAACATGAAAGAAAGTACAAAACACATACACTTACAGAACCCGAAGAAAAAATCATGGATGAGAAATCCATAACCGGTTCAAGGGCATTCAGCAGACTCTTTGATGAACTAATTAATAATATAAGATTCGATATAAGATTGGACGGCAGGTCAAAGAAACTATCTGAAACTGAAATACTGGCATTATTGTATGATCCGGAGCGAAAGAAAAGAAAAGCAGCGGCCAGGGGGTTAACAAAGGGACTAAAGGAGAACATCCACGCTCTTACCTTCATTTTCAACACCCTCGTTCATGATCATTCGATTAATGACAGGCTTAGAACATACCGGGAACCCATGTCGTCGAGAAATCTTCAAAACGAGATTGACAGGGAAACAGTTGATGCACTTATGAAATCTTCTGAAGAGAATTATGATATTGTTGAGCAATACTACAACCTGAAAAAGAAGCTCCTTGGAATCAAAAATTTTTATGATTACGACAGGTATGCACCGATATTATCGGAAGCAAAACAGATTAATTACGAAGATGCAAAAGAAATTATCTTAGAGTCATTTAACGATTTCTCCCCGAGAATGTCTGAAGTTGCAGGTGAATTTTTTAAAAAAAGGTGGATTGATGCAGAAGTGAGGGATGGTAAAAGGGGTGGAGCCTTCAGCCATAGTACCGTTCCAAGTGTACATCCTTATGTATTCATTAATTACTCGGGAAAAATGAGAGATGTTATGACTCTTGCACACGAACTTGGCCATGGCATTCACCAATACCTGTCGAGGGGCCAAGGATATTTTCAATGCAACACACCTTTAACAACGGCTGAAACTGCAAGCGTATTCGGAGAGATTCTGGTTTTTCACAAATTAAAAGAGTCGGAGACCGACCCAAGTATCAAACTATCCCTTCTCTGTGGCAAACTGGAGGATATTTTTGCAACCGTGTTCCGACAGGTTGTTCTGACAAGGTTTGAAGAGAGCCTACATAAGGCCAGGCGCTCAGAAGGAGAATTGCCAACCGATAGAATAAATGAAATTTGGTTAGAAGCCAATACACCAATGTTTAGGAAATCGGTAGAGTTAACTGATGACTACGGTTATTGGTGGAGCTACATTCCACACTTCATTCACTCGCCTTTTTATTGCTACGCCTATTCTTTCGGGGAATTACTCGTGCTCGCTCTTTATAACAAGTATCTAGGGGATGGTGATAAATTCGTTCCCAAATATATGGACCTTCTATCAAGCGGCGGAAGCGACTCACCATACAGTTTACTGGACAGGGTTGGGGTTGATATAAAGGATCCCAATTTTTGGAATAGTGGATTGGAGATTCTAAGAGGTATGTTGAACGAGGCAATTATAATTTCTGACCATACTAAATAGAAATTTCGTAAGCCAAGCCTCAATTACGGTTGCCGGAATTCATTGCAGTAATAACACATTTATCACCCAGGTTATGGTTGCGTTACAATCTATGGTGTTGGCGACGGCATAGGTGTCGCAACAGGTTGGCAACCATCTATAGCGGTGACACATCCTTCAGTGTTCACATCAGCATTACCATTAATCCTGATTGGATTCTCTCCTCCTATAATCGTGCAAACATTGCCTGCAAGATTAACCGTTGGATTACCGTCTGCCCTTATTCCATTTACTCCCCCGCAAATTTCTATGTTTGCCCTACCTGCATCGATTGATACATCAGAATTACCCCTGGTCCTTATACCGTCTCCAAATGCATCACAAATTACTTCACCATGGATAGTAATATTTGACGTACCCCTGGCATCAATACACCTATCACAATTAGTAAGACTGACATATGTGGAATTTATTATAAGGTTACAATTACCTGCAGTCCTGATACATTCACCGGAGTTTAAACCG
>JAZGCJ010000068.1:0-3016 GCA_036476895.1 Thermodesulfobacteriota bacterium | reverse complement strand
CGAACAATCGGAAGAGTGGCTCACAGGAAAAATCTATCTGAACATGAATTTATTGGAAAATGAGGAGATTGAAGAAGAACAACCTGAGATGGCTATGATGAAATTACAGAACATTTAGGACTTGACCAATCCCCATACACGACCGTTTATGAAACAGTTCGCCACATGTCTCAAAAGCTAATTGTCATAAGCTCTCGTTTTTCATGGGATTTGGTATAGGCATCAAGTGTGTCATAAACGTAGGTTTTGACACAGTGCTATTTTAGCAGTAGCATCCTGCGGGTTTGGATAAATATTATATGTTACTCTCTCTGAAGACTTATTATGAATTTCTAATGTCAAAATATATGTTGAGCAGAATTACATAGTGCTTTACTGATTATATTCTATTCCCCTTCTTTACCTCCACGTTTTCCGCCTGGATTGACGGGGGCTCCTTGCCAGGCATCTAGGAAGTCTTCTGACTTTCCGATTTTATGTAGATATGCGAATCGAGTCACTTTCTCTCCCAAATTTTTAACTCTTTGTTCCAGAACTCTGTTTTTCAAATTACCCTCATTGTCAAATTCGTCAAAAGCTGACGCAATAGAAACTTGAAAGGGAACAACCCAAGCTCGTAGCGTACGCCCAATGGTATGCAGGCCGTTTAAGGAATTCGTAGCTCCCATCGAACCTCCTGATACGCCTAATAACCCAATCATCTTCCCTTGAAACTCATCGAACCCCATAAGGTCTAATGCATTTTTCAGTACGCCGCTATAGCCGCCATGATATTCCGGTGTCCCCAAAATAATGCCATCAGATTTTTGAACTTCCTCCCTAAGTTTAAAAACATCTTCCGGGAAAGTCTCTTCATCTCTTCTACCATCCATTAGGGGTAAATCATATTTGCGCAGATCAATAAGATTTATCTTTGCCCCAGCATCCTTTGCTCCCATGAGCGCAATGTTCAACGCCATACGCGTATAGCTACCTTCTCTTAGGCTGCCACAAATCCCTGCTACAATAATTTCATCATTCATATTGTTTTGTATAGAACACTTAACTCTCTGTCCGAATTTGTATATAAAATAATATTTGTCTGATTAATTTCCAAGTCGATACACATAAATATTTCTCCAAGCTTAATTTGGTGAATTATTAATACTTCCCTGCAAAAGGATAAAAATGCTCTGTCATAATGCCCACAAATCCTCCTTCGATATTTTCATCTCGCATAGCCTTTGGATTGGTATATGTTCTTAGAATTTCGTCTCCTGCACCTTCCCAGGTAAACGGAACGGCTCCTGCTTGCACCATTCGATCTATTGCCCTGTTGTGAGCAGCTGTGGTAGCATCACCCATTACATCTGTAAGTATATAAACTTCGTAACCATCTTTTAGAGCGTCAAGCGTTGAATATGTTGGGCAACCAGAAGTCCAAAGTCCTGTCATCAATATTTTTTTTTGCTACCTGTTTTTTTAACCGCTTTTATGAATGCTTTATTTTGCCACGCATTGAGAGATATTCTATCGATATTTTCCACATCTTTTTCAATAACTTCTTTGATGGATGGAACCGTTGGTTTATTGGCTCCAAGTTCAACACCAATGGTCGATCCTATAACGGGAACGTTAAAAACATTGGCAGTCTTTATTATAGCCTGAATATTATTGGTAAGTACAGCTTTGTCAATGTTTCTTACCGTCCCGAGCATTTCATCCTGCCAATCAATAACTAATAAAACTGTGTTCTCTGAAGTCAGAAGATTATCTGTTTTAAGGTCCTTTGAAATAAAATTACCACTCTCATTGTTTGTGTCTTTTTCTGCTCCGTTATTAACTGAACAAGTGAATGACAAAGTTGCAATTGCAATAAATGCGATCATCGTTCCAAGGGCAGGTGCTGAATGAGAGTTTTCATCTTCAAATTCAAAATTCAGGTATCCGACGAAGATGTTTATTTACAAATAATTTGGGAGCGAATTGTTGCGAATGTTTCTCCCCGCACCTGCACCTATCAAAAAAGACTGCTTGATATTATAAGATTTTGCAAAACCATAGTTGGTGGCAATCAGAGGAAATATCGTTCCATCAGGATTGTACCTGTGAATTCCCATTGCCCATAAATCATTCAAAACAGTAAACTCTTCCACTTACAAGTGCTGATAATTAGCTTGAAATTCGGTATTAAAAGAATCTTTTGAGAGGTATATCCGAACATTGGGATTAATAGCCAACTGATTCGAATTAACCGTCTGCCATCTTCCTTTGATTCCAAATTCAGATTTTATTAAAAGACTATCACTTTCAGCCGACAAATTGGTAGTAGTTTTAAAAGAATAATCCAAATTGAGTAATATATTTTCACGTTTCTATAGCTTCACTTCGGCATCTGAAATTTAATTAACAGTAATACATGCCAACTTTTGGATAATGGATTGTTTACTTTTACTCGCCACAAATGCGATTATTTTTTTAGCCATTGTCTATTGATTGTAATTTTGTAATTAATTTTTTGAGTGTTTCCAATTCAGAGGAATTAAGATTCTTTGCCATTGGTTGATGAATGGAAAAAACTATTCTATCAAGTTTTTTTAATTGTTTTTCGGGGTTTGGTATAAATCGCTATTTTGCAGATTGGCTTAAACGAAACGAAGTTCTTTGGTATAACGCATAAGTGTACCCACCTAAAGCTCAAAAAATCAACTGTATATGTACCGAACGTCTCATAAACGATTGGGTTTTAAGACACTAAAAATGTGTCTCGTAAACGTTCGTTTATAACACAGTTCGCCCCGTGTCTCAAAAGCTAATTATCATAAGATCTTGGGTGGATATATGTATGTATAAATCGTAACTTCACATATTCGTTAGCAGCCACTAACTATAATTATTTGACCGTCTGTTTGGATTGTTTGAATAGCACAAGTATTTTCAAATGGAATAAAGTTATGAGTTCCCACAAGAATAAGAAGCAGGTTGACCATTACGGCGCCAGATATGGCCACTTTACGTCGAGTCTTTATGAGGAGAT
>JAZGCJ010000067.1:0-4249 GCA_036476895.1 Thermodesulfobacteriota bacterium | reverse complement strand
GTTGATTTTCTATGAGGTGCTGGTCCCGGCGTAGTCGGTACACAGAGCAGGTTGTTGTCTTCCAACAGAATTACCTGCACCGGTAACATTTCCCTTAATATCAAACAAATCTTTTGCTGCAAATTTTAATCCCGCTAATTCCCCGCTTTCACAACCATGGATGTCTATATTGAAATCGGGCAAAAATGCCCCCAGGGGATCTTTCATTTAACGTCTGGTTCTCAAAAATTATATTTTCAGAGATTTGTTGCAGCTGCTTTATCGAGATACCACTCAAGCGATCCATCTACAGGATGGACCATCGAGGATGGATAAGGTAAATTGCTCGATCTGTTCCCTATAATATCCGTTAAGACCTTTATTTTAGACTCCCCAGCGACCAGAAACGATACTCTTTTGGCATTATCCAATACCGGTAATGTTAGGCTTATTCTTTTTTGTCCGGACTGAGGGTGAGTGGCAACAACACATATTCTTTGTTTCTCATCAAGAGTGGAAGCGCCCGGAAATAATGAAGCAGTATGCCCGTCTTCTCCCATACCCAGCATAATCCAGTCAAATCTTGGAAAGCCATTATCAGAAGTTCCGAGATTATCTATAATTTCTCTCTCGTATCTTTTGGCCTCTTCAGGGGGTGGGTTTTCACCAAAAACCCTATGAATGTTTTCATGATTAATGTTGATTTTCGACAAAAACTCATCATTTGCCATTTTGAAATTACTCTGCACATTATCCGGGGGAACACATCTTTCGTCGCCCCAGTAAAAATTTATCCTGTTCCAGTCAATTGTATTTAAATAGGGTTCTTGAGCCAGAAACCTGAAAAAGCTCCGTGGAGTACTTCCGCCGGATAATGCAACGGTTAATTTACCGCCGTCTTGCAAGTTATCTGCGGCTTTTTTAAAATCATCAGCAAGTTGTTTAGCAAGTGCCTGTTTGTCATCAAATATATAGATTTCCTCTTTCATCTTTAATTATTTGTAAAATTTACAACTCGCAGTATTCATCTTCCTTGGCCAGATTCTTACACGGATATCGCCAGTCGTCTCCGGGCACATCAAATAATCTTAAAGTTTCTTTCGCCCCCCATGTACCGGAAGGATATCCATATACTTTTATCTCCTTCCTGCTTTCCCAGGCTTTCAAAATTGGATCAACAAATTCCCAGCATGCCTCAACGGCATCCGCCCTTGCGTAATGTGTGGCATCGCCCAGGTTACAATCCAGGATTAATCTTTCATATGCCTCAGGGATATATGCGTTTGTAAGATCTGAATAGTGAAAGTCCATCGCCACCTCCTTAATTTCAAATCCTGCTCCGGGGGTTTTCATCCCGAACTTAAGCATAATTCCTTCGTCCGGCTGTATTCTAAGTATTAATTGGTTTGAAATGGAGCCCCCCAGATTACTGTTTGAAAACAAATGATGAGGCGTCTTTTTAAAATATATAACAACTTCGCTAACCCTGGTAGGGAGCCTCTTTCCCGTTCTTATATAAAAAGGAACATTAGCCCAGCGCCAATTGTCTATATATACCTTTAACGCCACATAAGTAGCGGTCCTTGAATCCGGTGCCACATCTTTTTCATTTCTATATCCGGGAACCTTTTCACCCCTTATTGTGGATTCCGTATACTGACCCCTCACTACAAATTTCTCTACTTCGGTTTCCTTTATGGGTCTTAGGGATTGAAAGATTTTTAGAGTTTCGTTCCTGACGGAAGTCGCTTCGAATTTTGCCGGTGGCTCAATAGTCACTGTGCCCAACACCTGAAGCAAATGATTTTGGACCATATCCCTGAGCGCACCATAATAGTCATAATAACCACCCCTCTGTTCCACACCGATTGATTCAGCCGCTGTAACCTCAACCCGCTCGATGTATTTATAATTCCATACGGGTTCGAAAATCCCGTTTGCGAACCTTAAAGCAAATATGTCCTGAACAGTTTCCTTGCCCAGATAATGGTCTATCCTGTAAATTTGATCTTCATGAAATATATTCTGAAGAACTGCATTCAATGACTTTGCGGATTGTAAATCCCTGCCAAATGGTTTCTCGACGATTATCCTTTTCCAGCCATTACCATTACCTTCAGCTTGAAGACCTTTTCCACCAAGGTTTTCTGCAATTGTTTTGTATAAACTTGGTGAAGTTGACAAATAGTATATGTAGTTTTCTTTGGTTCCCTGTTCCTTATCTATAACGGACAGTTTCGATTTTAATTTTTTGTACTCATCCGGATGGCTTGCGTCCATGGACAAGTAGTAAGCATGCTTCACGAAAGAATCTAATTTTTTTTTGTCGTTCCCCTTTGTTCTACCGTATGTCTTTATATCCTCCCTCACCTTTTCTCTATAATCATCGTCAGAGTACGGAGACCTGCTGGTTCCTAAAATCGCAAACTCATCAGATAGAAGACCCTGCTTAAATAATGCGAAAAGAGCAGGCATCAACTTCCTTTTAGTCAAATCGCCCGAGGCCCCAAATATTACAACTACACAACTATCAGGCTTATCCATTATTATCACCTCTTAGATTTTTTGGTTACGAGGTATTGAAAACTATAAAAAAACACAAATGCCAATTCTATTTTTTCTTAACGGCATGCCCGCCAAACTGATTCCTCAGGGCAGCTATGGTTTTCATTGAAAAAGAATCAGTATCCCTTGACTGCAACCTGGCAATCAAAGATGCTGTCATTATTGGTGCGGGTACATTCAAGTTAATTGCCGCTTCAACTGTCCACCTGCCTTCACCACTATCCCAAACATAGGGTTCAAGATCATCGAGCTTCGGATCCTCTTTATATACTCTTTCTGCAAGCTCAAGAATCCAGGAGCGTACAACACTTCCAAATTGCCAAACGTGGCTTATTGCCCTCAAGTCTAAATCAAATTCTGACTTTTCTAATACGGCGAATCCCTCAGCATAAGCCTGCAACAGGCCATACTCAATCCCATTATGAACCATCTTTACGAAGTGACCAGATCCCTCACTCCCACAATACAGATATCCATTCTTAGGGGCCAGTGCCTTAAAAATAGGCTCTACGTAAGCACATGTAGATTTATCACCGCCGTACATTAAACAGTATCCTTCTTTCAGTCCCCATATACCCCCGCTTACACCACAGTCTACAAACTGAATACCCTTAGGCTTCAGGGACTTAGCCCGTCTCTGGGAATCTCGCCATTCCGAGTTGCCCCCATCGATAATCACATCGCCCTTTTTTATAACAGCCTTTAGCTCTCTTATATTCTGGTCCACAGGTTTTCCGGCAGGAACCATTAACCACACCACTTTTTTCTTTGGCAATTTTCGAACTAAATCCTTAACAGATTTAGCCGGAATTGCCCCTTTTTTTGCATACCTGTCTATGGCATCTTGGGTTCTATTATAAACCACCACCTCATGACCACGCTTCATGAGACGCTCTGTCATATTTCCACCCATCTTCCCTAAACCTATCATTCCTATCTTCATAATTTCCTCCTTATTTTTATTATAAACCCATTAACTTTTCACACTATTTATTAATGCTTCAATATTGGAAGCTACAGAAGCATTTAAATTATAAACACTGGACCCCGCCACCAAAACGCTGGCACCTGACTCTACAACCAGTGGAGCGGTCTTATTATCTATTCCCCCGTCAACACCAATAGGAATTTTCAAATCCAATTCTTCCAATATCTCCTTGATCATTGTTATCTTATCAAGCTGACTGTAAATAAATTTCTGACCACCAAATCCTGGGTTAACCCCCATTACCTGTATAAAATCACATATTTCAATTACATACTCAATAGCTTCAACCGGGGTGCCCGGATTTAATGTTACTCCGGCTTCAATTCCCAGTTCCTTTATGGAATTAAGGGTTCTGTCTAAATGAGGGCATGTTTCCTGGTGAACAATTATCCTGTCTGCACCGGCTTTTTTAAAATCCTCAATATATTTTTCTGGTTCAACTATCATTAGATGAACATCAAACTTTAGTTCAACCAGTGGTCTCAGTGCAGATACAACTCCGGTACCAAATGTGATATTTGGGACGAAACGACCATCCATAACATCAATCTGAATTGATTTAACCCCGGCAGATTCAGCCTCTAAAACTGCTTCGCCCAACTTTGAAAAATCCGCCGAAAGAATCGATGGTTCAACTTCTATCATGGTATTCAAATTTATAATAAACTATTTCTTAATGTAACGTATACCGGACTCGGTCGCGGCAATCACTTCAGT
>JAZGCJ010000066.1:0-12365 GCA_036476895.1 Thermodesulfobacteriota bacterium | reverse complement strand
TTCGAACCCGTGACCCCAAGCTTGGGAAGCTTGTGCTCTAGCCAGCTGAGCTACACCCGCAATTATTAAAATTTTATTATAGACATTTTAAAAGTGAATTGCTACTGTCCTCTTAGTTTTATTATTTTCTATGTATATAATAATATTTATGAGGAATGAAAGAAAAACGGGGCATCTTTTAACTGAGAAGATAAATTCTAACACAACTCATATAGATTCTAGCTCAACTGATGAGATTTTTGATTTAATTTGTAATGAAGATGAACAAATATTAAGTTCTATCAGGCAGCAAAAGAAAAATATTGTTGATGCTATTGAATTAATAATATTATGTTTGAGGAGTGTTGGCAGACTCATTTTTGTTGGTGCCGGCACTAGTGGCAGATTGGGGGTTATGGAATCGGCTGAGTGTCCACCTACTTTTGGAACGGACCCAGATCTGATAAAGGGTATAATTGCAGGAGGAAAAGAGGCATTAATGTCATCAATTGAGGGCGCAGAAGACTCGACAGATGAAGCGGTAAAGGAACTTGAGAGTGTAAAATTGTGCGATAATGATATAGTTGTAGGCATAGCTGCCAGTTTGAATACCCCTTTTGTTGAATCGGCTTTGGTATTTGCAAAAGAGATTGGATGTAAAACAGTCCTTATTACATGCAACTCAGGAAACCCGGATTTTTCAGATGTGACTATTAACCTGATGGTTGGTCCGGAGGTTATAGTTGGATCAACCAGAATGAAAGCCGGAACCGCAACAAAGATGGTTTTAAACATCTTGACCACTGCTTCAATGGTAAGAATGGGCAAAACCTATGGAAATTTAATGGTTGATGTCCAGCCGAGCTCTGCTAAATTAAAGGACAGGGCTAAAAGAATAGTAATTGACCTGACTGGTGTTGATGAATCTGAGGCAGAAGAACTTTTGGAAAAATCTGATTGGGATGTAAAGGCATCAATAGTAATGAAGAATAAAAATGTGGATTTGCCGGAGGCAAAAAATCTACTGGCGGAAAAAGAAGGTTTTTTAAAAAAGGTTATTTCTTGAATTTTTTTTAATGAGTTCCTTTAAAGAGTTATTAAAAAAAAGAAAAAAATTAGTAATTGGACTAATGTCAGGTACATCTATGGACGGCATAGATTCAAGCCTGCTTAGCATTCAAGGCAGTGGAACAAATACCGATTTTGAGTTAATTAGCTACCGTTCAATACCATATTCGAGAGAATTACGAACTAAGCTTAGCAAGTTGAAAACGAATGTGAGTTTGGGGCTGATTTCCGAGCTGAATTTCTTGATCGGCGAGGAATTTGCTAAAGCTTCATTGGATATAATCAGCGATTGTGGATTTAAGAAAGATAAAATCGATCTAATCGGATCCCATGGTCAGACTATATATCACAATCCACCTTCTGTGAAAAAGAGTTGTGCCAGCACAATGCAAATTGGTGAATTAGATGTTATAGCTGAGCGAACTGGAATAACAACAGTAGGGGATTTTAGAACTAGGGATATAGCAGCAAGTGGCGAGGGCGCCCCGATTGTACCTTATGTTGACTATATTTTGTTTGGGAAGCTTAAAGGAGTAGTTTTAGCTCAGAATATAGGTGGGATAGCAAATGTGACAGTTGTTACAAAAAATATGGACGAAGTGATAGCTTTTGATACAGGTCCGGGGAATTTGTTAATGGATAAGGTTGTAATTCTTTTAACGGATGGGAAGATGAGTTGTGATCTAAATGGCAATATTGCATCAAGCGGAAAAGTTGATAGATCGCTTCTTAAAGATTTGTTATCAAATCCATTTTTTGATAGGGAGCCACCAAAATCAACCGGAGAAGAGCTGTTCGGAAGCTCGATGGCACAGGAACTCTGTGCACTTGTTCATAAAAAAGTTATATCCGATAAGGATTTAATTGCCACTCTTTCTCGTTTCACGGTGGAATCCATAGCCAACTCTTACGAAAGACTTATATATCCAAAATGGAATATTGAGGAAATTGTTGTAAGTGGCGGGGGTGTTAATAATGTTTTTTTAATGAAAAGTTTAAAAGAAAGGCTTCAACCTAAAAAAATGATAAGATCTGAAGAGTATGGAATTCCAGCAGATGCGAAGGAAGCAATGGCTATGGCAGTTCTTGCCAATGAGCTGGTTAGCTTTAATAAGGCCAATATACCGTCTGTTACCGGGGCAAAAAGAAATGTTCCATTGGGAAAGATAGCATTCGGATGCATCAATTAAATCAATATAACTATAATGAGTAATAATTTGAGTTGTTTAAATCTTAAAGAAAAAATTGGGCAGTTGATAATGCCCGGTATTCATTTCTCAGATGAGGGTTCATTAGAAAATGCAATGCATTTGGTGGAAGAATACGGGATTGGGGGTTTCATTATTTTCGATGGGGAAAAGGGCCATGTAAAGGAATGTATAAGTGAACTTAACAAAATTTCTGAAATACCCCTATTGTTTTCATGCGATGCAGAAAGGGGATTAGGGCAGGTGTTAGTGGGTGGAACAATATTTCCCTTTTCTATGGCATTGGCTGCTATCAGGGATTTAGACCTCGTATATAATCAGGCGAGATTTATTGCAGGTGAAATGATTGAATACGGTTTAAACCTGATATTTGCTCCTGTAACAGATGTGAATATAAATCCTGAAAACCCAATTATAAATATTCGTTCATACGGTGATGATCCTTCTCATGTTTCTAGCTTAGCCGTTTCATTTATAAGAGGGTGTCAAGATCATGGCATGCTGTCTTGTGGAAAGCATTTCCCAGGTCATGGATCTGTTCAAGTCGATTCACATGTAGAACTACCAGTTGTATCAAGAAGCCTTGAAGAGCTTGAAAGTTGTGAATTGGTTCCCTTTAAAGATGCTATTGATGCAGGAGTTGAATCCATAATGGTCGGACATTTATCAATTCCAAAACTGGATAACTCGTGCTTGCCAGCTCCGTTTTCTAAGAAAGTTATTAATTCATTGCTCAGAGAAAAATTAGGATTCAAAAATTTGGTAATCACTGATTCTTTAAAGATGGGAGCTTTAACTCGGAGGTGGAGCCAATCTGAAATTGCGATTAAATGCCTTGGGGCCGGGTGTGATATCCTTTTAGACCCGTTAGATAGTCTTGAAGTTATTAACAGCTTAGAAAAAGTAGTTAAACAGGATATAAACTTATCCAATTTATTGGATTATTCTGTTAATAGGATACTTTCCTGTAAGATGAGCATCAAAACTGATGAAAGAAATTATCCCCTTATTAAAGAGAGTGATGGAAAACAACTGGTTAAAAGGATATCGGAAAGATCGGTGTGTAAGGTTAAAGGCACACTGCTCAATACAAGAAAAATTTCTCTATATATATTTGATATGGCGGAATCCGGGGGAAATTATGAGATATTTGAGGATACGGTTTCTAAGCTGGGTATAACTGTTAAGGGAAAATACTTCTTTCAAGAGGGGAATAACGATTCTATACGAAAACCCGAAAAAGATGAGGGAATTGTTTGCCTGGTTTACACAAAAGTTGCAGCATGGTCCAGCTTCTCTAAACTACCAGCATCGGCAGTATCAATGATAAATGTCCTAACTTCGTTCGAATGCGAGAAGGCGTTGATTTCTTTCGGTTCTCCTTATGTAGTTAGGGGATTCAATGGATTTGATATAATTCTGTGCTCGTTTGATTTTATTGATGAGTGTCAGATTGCGGTTGCTAATTGCTTGGTCGGGAAATTCGAACCATCAGGTCAAATGCCGGTTAATTTATAAAATTATATTCTAATGGAGTTGTGAGTTTAGCTAAGTGCTTGAAACAATAGATTGGTTTATAGTTGGGTTATATATTGTCTTGTCCCTTGGGATAGGGGTTTATTATACAAAGCGTGCCAGTAAAAATGTTTCTTCATATTTTATTTCGGGAAGAAATCTGCCATGGTGGCTTCTTGGCACTTCAATGGTTGCGACCACATTTGCTGCCGATACCCCATTGGCTGTTACTGGTTGGGTAAGGTCGGACGGAATTTGGAGGAATTGGTTTTGGTGGAATAATATATTCAGCCATGTGCTGATAATTTTAGTATTTTCACGCCTGTGGAGAAGGGCAGAGGTTATTACTGAAAATGAATTGCTGGAATTAAGATATGGTGGTAAACCTGCTGCTTTTTTGAGGGGGTTTAAGGCACTTTATTTTTCAACAATCTTTAATTTTGTAGTTATGGGGTGGGTAATTAGTGCAATGGTAAAGGTTTTTAAGGTTTTTTTCGGGATAGAAGCCACATTGGCAGTGATAATATGTATCTCAATTGCGTTTTTCTATACTATGATGTCAGGACTATGGGGAGTAACGGTTAATGACTTTGTACAATATTTTATTGCATTATTCGGTACTATAATACTTGCTTTTATTATTATTAACTCTGCCGAGATCGGTGGATTTTCTCAATTTGTACATAAGATAAAAGATCTGGATCCGGAACATATATCATTTTTTATAACATCTTCCACTAACAATTATACCCAGGGAGACTTTTGGTCTTCGGATTTGTTTGTGTTTTTAGTATTTGTGACAATTATTTGGTGGTCTTCGCATAACGCTGATGGAGGTGGGTACTTTGTCCAGAGGATAAACTCCGCAAAAAATGAGAAGCATGCTTTGATCGGTACAGCATGGTTCACAGTTAATCACTACATTATAAGGTTTTGGCCTTGGATATTGGTGGCTGTTGCATCACTAATAATTTATCCCACAGCAAATATAACGGGTGGAGATCAAGAAGCGGTATACGTGGCCGTAATTAAGGAATATTTGGGCCCTGGATTAAGGGGTCTTTTGTTTGTAGCATTCCTTGCAGCATTTATGTCTACCATCTCCACACAGTTGAACTGGGGTGTTTCTTATTTGATTAATGATATATATATGCGGTTTATAAAAAGAGGGGAAACAGACGGTCATTATATATTTGCATCGAGGATCTGCACATTAGTCCTGACAATCTTGGCTGGATTATTTGCATTCCAAATTACCAATATTGGGAAAGCGTGGATTTTTTTATGGTCGATGAGCGCAGGCATAGGATTAGTTTTAATATTAAGGTGGTTTTGGTGGAGAATAAACGCATGGTCTGAAATTTCGGCTCTTGCTTCGTCGTTATTAACGAGCGCTGTTTTAATAATTTTTACGAAGGTTAATGGTATAGAATTAGAATTAAAACATCAAATTATAGTAGTTCCTGTATCAATACTAACGTGGATAACCGTAACATTTATCACGAAGCCAGAGCGTGAATCAAATTTGCAAGCTTTTTATAGAAAGGTTAGACCTTGGGGCTGGTGGAAACCAATAGCAATTAAAGCTCCCGAGGTTGATAGATTACCCTTGATGCCCGTTTTTTTGAATTGGATTTTAGGTGTTTGTTTTATTCTTTTTGCTATGATTGGAATTGGAAAGATATTATTGGGGGTTTATTATTTGGGTATTGTATTAGTTGTCATTTCTGCTTTCTCAGGAGTCATTTTGATCAATAGACTTAAAGCGGAGTTAAAAGATAATTCCTGAAATGTTGGAAGTTAATCCCCTTTAGTCTTTAAAATATAATAGTTTATGTTATATATAAAAGGTAAATATACAGATAATAATGGCCATTAAAATAAAAGTTATAGAAACACCGAGGCTCAATTTTTTTGAGAAACTGTACCTTCCTCAAATATTAAACGGTCTATTAATTACCTTAAAGCATATATTGAGTTATGATCCGATTACGGTTCAATATCCGGAGGAAGTAAAAGAATTACCTCCAAGGTACAGGGGTTTACATGTAATGCCCGGCGACGATGAAGGTGAGATCAGGTGCATAGCTTGTAAGCTTTGCGAGGTTGCTTGTCCTACCCAGGCGATATCAATTGTAGCAGAACCGGCCGATGATTATGGGGTGGAAAGAAGACCCAAGGTTTACAACATAGATTTTATGAGATGCGTTTTCTGTGGGTTTTGTGTTGAAGCGTGTCCGTGTGATGCATTAAGGATGGGGATGAAGTACGAATTATCCTCGTATAACAGAGCAGGGCTTGTTCATACAAAAGAGGTTTTTTTTGATCCGAACGTAAAGAGTGAAGCTCCGAGGAACAATGCCAACTTCCTTTATGAGATGCAAAAGGGCGAGATTCTTGATGATCGGGAGGAAATAGATAAAGTCAAGAAAATGTCCGGTACTTACACCACTTCTTAGAATTTCTTTATATTCCCAGTTTTTATACGTGGTTGAGCTATTAGACAACTTCCCTTAAGATAAGTTGCTTTGATGGACTAATTGGCGGTACTCTCCCTTTTTTTGTTGTATTATCTTGTTCAATAATTATCGATCTTATACCGGATTTGTATCACTGGTATGCAGCGGTAAGTCCAGCGGGTCCTGTGCCGATTATAACAACATGTTCTTCGTGTCTTCCATACGATTAATCAAAAATTTATGGTTTTAAAAATCGCTTCCTAGATACAGCCTCGCCACCTGACTTACATTTATTTATCCATTTCCTTATTGAATCCCTAAAATCTATCAATAGATTTGAAATCATTTCCACAAATCACGTTCCAATTAGTATTTAATTTACCGTATTCTTATACCATTCAGTCAATTTCAACATTCCTGAAACAAGCGATTTTAGCTGTTTCCTTTCAGTAACTATATGGATACCACCCTCTTCAGCGTAGAACTCGGATGTCATTACTTCTGGATCTAATCCTCTTCCTCCGCTGGTTAGCTTTACGACCCTATCACCTGCAAATGCAATTGTTGCTTTTTTCTCAGCAATTATTACATCCCCCTGAACGGCATAACTCGCCAATGCCCCGCCGGTTGTAGGATGCCCCAGAATGGAGAGAATGGGCAGGTTTTGGGATTTCATTTTCAGAAAGGCATTAATTGTTTTTGCCATTTGATAAAGAGAAATCGTCCCTTCTTGCATTCTGGCACCGCCAGATACGCATATTGATATTAAAGGTTTTTTCTGTTCAACGGCAAAGTCAACAATAAATTTCATTTTTTCACCAAATGCGGAACCCATAGAACCTCCCATATATC
This sequence comes from Thermodesulfobacteriota bacterium, assembly GCA_036476895.1. GTDB lineage: Bacteria > Desulfobacterota_D > UBA1144 > Nemesobacterales > JAZGCJ01 > JAZGCJ01. Next base: position 5,284 of record JAZGCJ010000066.1, on the reverse strand, counting down.
TGAAGTCAGAGACAGCAACGGCAACCGGAATATTAAAAATATTTCCATATCCTATAACCAGAGACTCCTTGGAATCCGTTCTCATTGCCATTTTTTTTCTGGTCTCCGAATAGTCCATAAAGCTGAACTTGGGATCGATATTTTCAGTACTTAAATCCGGCATTATTTCATGAAATGAGTCCGTGTCGAGTAAAAGATGCAGGTAATCATCGGATCCTATTGAGTTTGGCTTATAGCAAAATGGGCATGAATTATAGTTGTCATGCAATTCTTCCCTTGTAAAATGTTTTTTGCAGCCATTGCGAATAACCTTGCCATCTGGATCTTTTTCGTCGTTGCAAAAATATGGTTCAGCGCCGTATAGGGCAATTTGCATATGAGATACCTCTTGTGTTGTGTTTCTAGAAAATGGATATGATGATAACCAGCCCTTTATTTTTTTGGCAAAAGCTTTATAGCCCTCAGAATTTGATGTGATTTGGCCACACTGGTTTATTTTATCAATCAGGTTTTTTTGAAGATATTTTACATCGGTTTTTTCTAGTTCTTCAATTGTTTTAGTGAGAGATTTTTTTATGTTCTGAAGTGCCTTCTCTTTGTAATCGGCCTTATCAAGAGTAGGCTCCTTTATGATTTTATCAATAATTCCATACTTTAGCATATAGTCTGCGCTTGGCTGCAACACTTCTAATGCTTCGGGAACATTATCAGAATTTCGAAATAGAATTGCAGAGCATCCTTCGGCGGTAATAACGGAATATTCAGCCCTGCTTAGCATAAACCTGCGATGAGCCAGTTGAATTGCGATCGCACCTCCACTTCCTCCACTGCCTATTATTATGGATATTGATTTAGTTGATAAGGAGATCATTTTGGATTGACAGTAAGATATTAACCAGGATTGTAATTTGCCTGATGAGTATTCAAATGGATCGCCGCCAACCGTATCGATATAGGTATGGACCATGAGACCATTCTTCTCCGCGTAATCTAGCATGTTTAGTGATAGTCCGTATCCATCGGCTTTCACGAGGCCATAGTTCAATTTTGTTCTTTCCTCGGGATTAGAAGGGGTGTTCTGAGCTATTATTGCTACCCTTTTACCATTATCTCTCAGTAAAGCGGTTCCGATAGTGGTGGTAGGGTCTTCTTCTAAATTTATAATTTTCCCTGAAGGTGCTCTTAAAGAAGTCTGAAATCCTTCTAAGTCTCTGTATGGAATAAAGTCTGTGTAAAGAAAGTTTAATATGTCCTTGGCTTTTATTCTGTTATAAGCTCTGGACTGTTCATGTATCGCTATGAATTTAGAGGTACGTGCCATTTAATCAGAGTAATAATAGGTTTTTTTCGATCGTATATGATAACTGTAATTTGGATTTGTATGAAGAATAAAACTTAATTTTTTAACTAATGGAAATCAGTGTCATTTAGCCTTTTAATTTCATTAATTTCATCTTGGTTCAAATCCATATATATAGCATTAATATTCTCATCTAACTGATCAGTGGTTTTAGCCCCTGGTATAACTGTTGACACTGATTTTTCCAGAAGAACGAAAGATAAAGAACTTTGCGCCATTGTTCTATCTTTATTTACGAGAAATTTCAATTTATTCACTCTACGTATGTTCTGTTCAATAAATTGTTTTTTCCAGCCATTTCTGTGATCTTTCTTATGGAATTTTGTTTCAACGCTGTATTTGCCCGATAATAAACCGCTAAATAGTGGTTCCTTTATAATGATTCCAAGATTATGATTGCGTGCAAATGATAAGATCTTTTTAGCGGTTTGTTGATTTAAAATACTATATGACAGCTGAATCGTGTCCACTTTTTGTGATTCAATTGCTTTTAAGCCGTCATCAACATAGTTTATAGAAATGCCGTAACTTCTAATTTTTCCTGCTTTTTTTAAATTGTCCAATGTTTCGTATACGTTATCTTCATCTATTTTTTTTGGATTTGGATTATGGATTTGGTATAAATCTATCCAATCCCTTTTTAGTCTCTTTAGGCTTTGATTAACCGCAAATTCAATATATTTATTTGTGAGATTGCTTTTTATGCCTGATTGATTGTAAAAATCCCATCCAAATTTTGTAGCAATAATTGTATCCTTGTCTTTCCTTCCAGCTAAAACGTGGCCTATCAAATCTTCCGAATGCCCGTTTCCATAAGAGTCAGCAGTATCTATGAAATTTAATCCGAGATCTAATGCCTTTTCTATAACCTTAATTGATTGTTGATCGTCGGTAGGGCCGTAACCATTTCCACCTAATGCCCAGGTGCCAAGCCCAATTTCTGATACCAGCCAATCGGTTTTACCTAACTTTCTATATTTCATTTATTTAGAGATTACCTAAGAGTAGGATATGGATTTGTATTCTATAATTTCTTAGAAGTAAATGAGCCAAACAAAAAAGGCTGGTTTTATTTATAATAAAACCAGCCCATATGATTGTTTTAGCTTTAATATAGGTTATGCGTTAAAAGATTGACCGCAACCGCAAGATCCTGTGGCATTTGGATTTTCGATTGCGAATCCAGTTCCATTGAGGCCGTCTTTAAAATCCAGTGTGGATCCGTTCAGATAGGGGTAACTCAGTTCGTCAATAGCTACTTTTACCCCATCGGACTCAAAAACCTGATCGGATTCTTCTGTTTCGTCATCAAATCCCATTTCATAGGAAAAACCCGAGCAGCCGCCAGGGACAACCCTTACCCTTAAAAAACCGTTCGGCATATCCTCTTCGGACAATAATTTCTTTATTTCACCCGATGCTTTAGTTGATATGTTAAACATCTAATAAATACCCCCGTAAACTTTTTGATCTTTATAAGTATAAGCAGTAATAAATACCATGGCAATCCCAAATGTAAATTCGGTTAAATTTAATACGGCGGACTGAGCGTGTAGTTTTCTAAATCTTTTTTGAGCTGATATATATTCGGTTGAGGTTTCTTCGGTATTTCTGAGAATATTTCTTTGACTATGTGCTTCTGGTCTTATTACCTGACCTGCATAAAAGAAGATGCAGAGCATTACTATTAGAATTATGATTTTTAAAAAGCTTACAGTCCTGAAATTTTTCAGGAGAAAATAATCCAGTATAAAAGAGGAGATCAATGCTAATAAACCGCATATATAACCAACCAGATAGTACTTGGGGAAAATGTCCGAGACAACGTCGCCGGCTATGTTTCTTGGCAAAATTTTGAATATACTTGGTGCTGCAAAAAAAGAAAAGAAGAATATAGAGCCGACCCAAAATGAAATAGATATCAGGTATATAAATTTTAATATGATCTGAATTGTCATATGATGTCAGTTAAATATAGTGAGCTATATTATATTCTCTTCGCTATTGAATATAAAGATACTAAATGTGTATAGTTTCATTTCATGCACAGTAGAGCAAAATTAATTATAGATTCCAGCGAGAACAATGCCGATCTTTATTACGGGACTAAATTTTTTGTTCCCGACCCTGTGATTTTCATTGAACACGGCAAAGAAAAGATTTTGGTTTTAAACGATTTGGAATTTGATAGGGGAAAGAGGGATTCTACAGCAGATATTGTTATACCATTGACCGAATATATACAAAAGCTTCAATCAAGGAAAAAAGAATTTAATTTTGTAGAGATATTAAATTTGATATTTAAGGAAAGGGGAATTAAGGAAATATTGGTCCCGAGCAGGTTCCCCGTTAAATTCGCAGACGGTCTCAGGAGAAAGTCGTTCAAGGTAAAATTTGCGGACCGCCAACTTTTTTACCTAGATAGGATTAAGAAGAACGATTCCGAACTAAAAAATATTAAAGACGCTATGAGAAGTACTGAGAAAGCAATGGCTCTTGCTATTGACATGGTCAGTTCTTCTAAAATTAAAGGAAATAAACTATATCTACAAGGGAAATTATTAAATTCAGAGCTTGTAAAAGCAGAGATAAATTCCTATTTGTCCAGATTAGGTTATGTTGCCTCACACACTATCGTTTCAGGTGGGAAACAGTCTTCTATGCCGCACCATACCGGGAAAGGACCACTATATGCCAATAAACCGATTATTATCGATATTTTTCCTAGGTCTCAAAAGACGGGTTACTTTGGTGATTTAACGAGAACCGTCGTAAAAGGCGAACCGTCTCGTGAGTTGATAAAAATGTATAAAACTGTTCATGAGGGGCAGAAACATGCTATATCGCTTATAAAAGATGGTAGAAGAGTAAAAACAGTTCATATGGAGGTTTTAAAACTATTCAAAGATAGTGGTTTTGAGAATAGCATGATCAATGGAAAACCCCAGGGGTTTATACATTCCACAGGGCACGGGCTTGGATTAGAAATACACGAACCACCCAGGATTGGTTCAGGAGAGGAAATATTGAAAGCGGGGAATGTAGTAACCGTTGAACCGGGATTGTATTATGAGAGGTTGGGTGGAATTCGTATTGAAGATGTTGTCTCGGTTACTAAGGAAGGATGTAAAAATCTAACACGTATTAAAAAGAAATTTGTAGTTTGATTAAGCATAATGCCTCCAAAAAAACAATTTAAGGATATTGTGAAGTTGTCAAATTATCTTAGAAGCCCTCAAGGTTGCCCCTGGGATCGGGAGCAAACCATTGATACACTAAAGAAATATATAGTGGAAGAAACATACGAAGTGGTTCAAGCAATTGAAGACAGAGATGACAGAGAGCTTATTGAAGAATTAGGAGATCTGTTGCTGCAGGTTGTGTTAGTTTCTCAAATCGCATCTGAAGAGAATAGGTTTGATATCACTGATGTCATAGACCGGCTTCATAATAAGCTTGTGAGGCGACATCCCCATGTATTCGGTGAAAATAAGGCAAAAAATGCAGAAGAAGCAGTTAAATCCTGGCATTCGCAAAAGCTGAAAGAAAAAGACAGGAAAAGGCAGTTGCTTGGAATCCCAAGATCCATGCCGTCTTTGCTCCGGGCTCAAAGGATAGGGGAAAAGGCTTCACAAGTTGGGTTTGACTGGAAAGAAATAGATGGTGTCTTAGACAAGGTTAGAGAAGAAATTGATGAACTTGGCAATGAGTTAAAAAAAGGAAACAAGGAGCTAGTCGAAAAAGAGTATGGGGATCTGATCTTTTCTCTAGTTAATCTTGCGAGACATCTGGATATTGATGCTGAATCGAGCACTCAAACTGCCATTGAAAAATTTATTTCAAGGTTCAACATGGTTGAAGACCAGGTAAATAAAGATGGAAAAAGCTTTTCCGATTATTCACTGCAAGAGCTGGACAAAATTT
>JAZGCJ010000065.1:0-6829 GCA_036476895.1 Thermodesulfobacteriota bacterium | reverse complement strand
AGAGCCCGTGCTTTTAGAAAGTTAGAATTGTGGGTTACCAGTACATCTCTGATTAAATCTGGTCTGTTTATAACATAGCACTTCCTGCCCAAGTACTTAAAGTAGGATATGTCTCCATACTGTTTCGCCATATGTTCTAGAAAGCCAAGAAAGTTATTGAAAAACGGTATAAGAGAACCAACAATCGGAAGGCCCTTTGGCCCTGGTGGCATAAGTGATGAGCTCATATTTCTATTATAGAATTTATTTTAGATAAGTAAGACTAACTAAATTGTTACAGCATTAAAATTGTGTTCTCCGAGTTCTTTGGTTCATAATTTCGACATTGGATACAGATCATTAAACAGATGATATTTTGTATTGTTTAAGTATTAATAAAAATTGTATAATCTTGTTTTGAAAATATTTAATTTGAAAATCCATGACTGATATAAACACATTAGCAAGGATACTCAAAGAGAGCAGGGTGATCGCTATGGTCGGTCTCTCGGAAACTTGGTACAGACCAAGCAATTTTGCAGCAAAATACCTAATTGAGTACGGTTACAGAATTATCCCTGTAAATCCTGCATATAAAGAAGTACTGGGTGAAAAGTGTTATCCCAATTTGCTTGATATCCCTGAGCAAGTTGATGTTGTAGATATATTCAGAAGGTCTAAGGATGTTCCTCCTCTTGTGGAAGAAGCCATACAAATAGGTGCTAAAGTAGTTTGGATGCAACTTGGGATAGTAAATGAAGCAGCTGCTGAAAGGGCTAAAAATTCAGGCCTGGATGTAGTTATGAATCGTTGCATGAAAATTGAACATGCGAGGTTGTTTGGAGGCCTTAATTTTATTGGTGTAAATAGAGGGATAATATCATCTAAGAGACCGAATTGGCTACCCTATAGATAGATATTGATCAGAATTTTAAACTCACAACTACGTATTGAGAAGAGTTTAAAAAGTTGCTATTTATAATTTTAGGAGGCATTAAATGGCTGACAGGAAGTTTGGTTTTGAAACTATGTGTATACATGCGGGTCAATTGCCCGATCCTGTCACCGGTTCTAGAGCTGCACCTATTTATCAAACAACGGCATATGTATTTGACGATACAAATCATGCCGCCAGCTTATTTAACCTCCAGACTTTTGGAAATATTTATACGAGGATAATGAATCCTACCAACGCGGTATTCGAGGAGAGGATGGCGGCTCTTGAAGGCGGCAGGGGAGCTGTAGCTGTATCCTCCGGTATGGCTGCTCAGATGGTTGCTATACTTACTATAATGGAGGCAGGTGATGAAATAGTTTCTTCAAGCACTCTGTACGGTGGAACGTATTCGCAGTTTAACTATAGTTTTAGAAAGCTTGGGATTGAAACCAAGTTTGTGAACCCGGATGATCCGGAGAACTTTAAAAAAGAAATAACCGACAAAACAAAGGTACTTTATGCCGAGACAATCGGCAATCCCTTAGGGAATGTTCTGGACATAGAAGAAGTAGCCAAAATTGCACATGAGTATGGTATTCCTCTTATAGTCGACAACACATTTGCAACTCCCTATTTATGCAGACCAATTGAACATGGAGCGGATATAGTTGTACATTCAGCAACGAAATTCATCTGCGGTCACGGAACATCAATTGGAGGGATATTGGTGGAGTCCGGTAAGTTCCCCTGGGATAACGGGAATTTCCCGTCAATGATGGAGCCTTCAAAGGGATATCACGGAATAAGATTTTATGAGATATTTGGAGATTTTGGTTATACGATGAAAGCCAGATGTGAGGTGCTGAGAACATTCGGTCCTACATTAAGCCCATTCAATTCATTTTTGTTTCTCCAGGGCCTAGAGACCCTGAATCTTAGGATGGAACGCCACTGCTCAAATGCTATGGCTGTCGCAGAGTTCCTGAGCGATCAACCTGAAGTCACGTGTGTAAACTATTCGGGACTTCCAGGTAGCCCGTATTATGAATTAAACAAAAAATATCTTCCAAGAGGTGCGGGATCAATATTTACATTTGGAATAAAAGGCGGTTTTGAGGTGGGCGCAAGATTTATTGAGAATCTGCAACTTCTAAGCCACGTAGCTAATGTGGGTGATGCAAAAACACTGATTATCCATCCGGCATCGACTACACACAGGCAGCTAAACGAAGAGGAACAATCGAGTGCAGGTGTGAACCCGGAGATGATTCGCATATCGGTTGGAATTGAAACGATTGATGATATTTTGTGGGATATTGACCAAGCATTAATAGAGTTAAAAAGGGTTTAAGAGTGCCTATTAAAGAATTCGGCGAATCTCCGGTTATACTGACGACCGAAAGCGGATCGGCAGGTCTAGTTGAGACCAAGCATTACACGTTTTCAGATATCAACAATAAATTGTTACTCGATAACGGAGAGAAATTAGGACCTATTTCCGTTGCGTATGAGACTTATGGTTCACTGAATGACAGTAAGGATAACGCTATTTTGATAGAACATGCATTAACCGCCAGTGCTCATGCAGCAGGTAAGAACTCTGAAGATGATAAGTACCCAGGTTGGTGGGATGTTATGATAGGTCCGGGAAAAGCTTTCGATACGGATAAATATTTCGTAATCTGCCCAAATATTCTTGGGAGTTGCTACGGTACTACGGGGCCTTCATCAATTAACCAGGAGAAGGGGAGACCATTTGGGTCTGAATTTCCCGTAATAACCATAAAAGATATGGTAAGGGTTCAAAAGGAATTATTGGACTATCTGGAGATAAAAAGACTTAGTTGCATTGCTGGTGGATCGATGGGGGGAATGCAGGCATTGGAATGGTGCTTGGAATATCCGGACTATGTTGATCGATTAATACTTATAGCATCTGCTGCCAGATCTACACCTCAATCAATTGCTATACACAAGGTAGGTGTAAGTGCTATTATGAATGATCCTAATTGGAATAACGGTAATTATTACGGATCAGAATTTCCAAAAGGTGGATTATCAGTAGCACGTATGTTGGGCCATATTACATATCTGAGTGATGAATGGCTGTGGAAAAAGTTTGGAAGGGTACATACAGACCCGGCGAATATGAAAAAGAGCTTGATCAGTAATTTCGAAATTGAAAAATATCTTGAATATCAGGGTGAGAAATTTATAGAAAGGTTTGATTCAAACAGCTATATATACCTGTTGAGGGCTATTGATTTGTATGACGCTGCAGAGGGGTTTCCAGACTTAGAGGAATCATTTAGTAGGGTAAAGACTGATAATATTCTTATCGTCTCATTTTCAAATGATTGGCTCTATCCCTCCTACCAGTCGAAGGAATTGTTAGAAGCTTTCAGACAAAATAAATCAGATGTGCAGTACAATGAGATTCAATCACCATACGGGCATGATTCGTTTCTTTTAGAGTATGAGAAACTAACGGATTTGATAAGGGGATTTTTAAATTAAAATGAAGATCGGTATAGCACTTGGAGGTGGTGGTGCAAAGGGATTTGCCCATTTAGGAGTACTAAAAGCACTTTCCGACGCAGGGATAGAATGTGATCTGATTGCGGGGACCAGCATAGGAGCATTGGTGGGTGCAATTTATGCCTCCGGTGGAATAGGGAAGATAAATGAAATAACAACAAAATATAAGATAACCGATGTTCCGTTTCTGTTGGGTCCGACCTGGTCAAAAAAGGGGCTCTTCAATGCAAATAAGATTCTAAAAATAATGAATGATCTCGTGGATGAAAATGAAATCCAGGACCTTCAAAAATCTTTTGTAGCTGTTAGTGTTGATTTAGTTAAATCAGAAGTAGTTTATTTCAAAAGCGGGGATCTTCGCCGTGCGGTAAGGGCGAGTATCGCAATACCTGCCTTGATCACGCCTGTGGCATATGACGGCAAATTGCTGATAGATGGAGGCATACTAGAACCCGTTCCGGTACAGGCTTTACACGATCTAGGGGCAGATATAATTATTGCGGTTGATCTTGTTAGTGATGAAAGAATTAACGCGGGGGCGCTGAGGGTGAAGTCGGGTGAGAAGAATGCATCAAAATCAGCTGTTAATCCTTTTTGGGACTTGATAAATTCGATAGGGGATAAGCTTAATCAGAATAAGGACGATTTAAGCATACCGGAGAAGAATATGTTTGATATAATTCAAAGAACTTCAATCGTTACACAACAAAGGCTGATACAATGTCTGTTCAGAGATTTTCCCCCGGACATAATAATCAGACCCGGTGTTGCCGATTATAATATTCTGGATTTTCATAGAGGTGATGAAATTATTGAAGTTGGCAAACACGCTGCTATTGAAGCAATCCCTAAGTTAAAGAGGCTTCTTGAAAATCAATAGATTCATTGTTATTGCTCTTTAACCATTCATACAATATTAAAAGCCATACCGGTGCAAATTCTATCCATACTATTAAATTTGTAAAAATTGTCAGCTGTTCTCTGGGTTCAAAATAGAAACGAAGATAATAAAGGGGCAGGGACACCGTTAAAAATAAGAGAGAGTATATTGGGACAATAGCAAGAAATGGCAGGAGCCATGTATAATACCAGGGGAATTGGGTCGGACTTATAAGATAAGAAAATCCAATTATAAGAAGACTGCTCTTTATAATCTGAATGTCGCTTTTTTCCTGATTCCTAAATCTAAATGTCACATAAGCGATCCAAAGTAATATAAATATTCCTGCCATATATCTTGATACATATTCACCATGTCTTGGATGGATCTCAAATGCATTTAATGTGTTTGCGATTATATAGAGGATTATCCTGAATATAGATGAGTTGTTTTCCCAGCTCTTTCCATATGCGATAAACCCTGAACTATCATCTAGTCCGTACAGGTATATTGGAATAAACATAAGTGCAAGCAATATAAATAGCGTAGAGACGACCCCAAACAACTGCTTTGGTCTCAGTATTATTTGTCTGAAAACAGCCGGTATTAATATTATAGGCCATATCTTTATTCCCATTCCTATGCAAAGGAGAATTGTAGACCAGATGTACCTAAACTTCATCGCGATTAATATTGCTCCCAAGACGAAAGGAAATACGAGCACGTCCATATGACACGAATTAAATATAGTAAAAATCAGTATCGGATTCCAAAAATATATGGCTGAGTTAAGTATCGATATTTTTAATCTATTAAACAGGAAAACCAATAATACCAGTGTAAATAGGTCTGATAGAAACAATATCAGGCGCCAGGTTTTAATGCTCCATTCATTTAATGCATGTGAAAGCCCAAAGAAAAGTTGTGATACCGGGGGGTATATTGTTCTCACTTCTGGATTATTTATGTTTTTAACAATTTGTTTTGATTCATTGGCTAGGGTTTTTAATTTGATTGGAACTTCGTTTGATTCGAGGATCTCTTTCGGGGAATATTTATAAGGATTTAAACTGCTTGCAACTACCGCCCCATCCCACAAGTACCTGAAGTAGTCATCTTCCAAAATCGGTGTAGAAAAGAGCATTAGAAATCTTAAATTAAGGCCAACCAGGACTATCCAGTAAATTAGATATTTACTTGGAATAGATCTTTTTATAAGAAAAAAATTTAAGAAATATACGATGCCTGCAAGAAACAGTATTGCCACCAGAATTAATACCGGTTTGTCAAGGAGTGGTTTGTCTAATTCAAAACGGAAAGATAGATGGTATATAAAAACAAAACATCCTGATAGTAAAATTCCGTTTAATAGCCAGATGCAAAAAAATTTATTTGTTGAAAGTTTTTTTAACATATTATGTTAAACTATCGATACTCTAAAATAGCGAATGAATAGTTGTTTTAGTTTATTTGATAAAATATATTGGGGAAAGTTTTTATAAATAAATAGAATCTTTAACATAGGAGATTTCTCAATGTACGACATCAGACATAATTCGAGTTCATTGGTGATTAGGAAAGATGATGATGAAATAAGCTTTTTAACATTAAATAGACCTAAGGCATATAACGCACTATCAATAGAATGTATGGAAACTTTAACGGATCAACTTGAGGAAATTTCGAATGATCCTTCCGTGAAGTTAATAGTTATATCCGGATCTGGAAAAGGATTCTGTGCTGGGCATGATCTCAAGGAGCTGCGTGAAAATAAAGACAAGGATTTTTACGATAAGACATTTAAAACATGTTCAAAAATGTTGTTGACAATTCGTCATTCCCCTAAACCTGTAATTGCTAAGGTGCATGGTATAGCTACCGCAGCAGGCTGCCAGCTTGTTGCTACATGTGACTTGGCCGTTGCAGAGGAAAATGCAAAGTTCGCAACACCAGGGGTAAACATCGGTTTATTCTGTTCTACCCCGATGGTTGCACTTACAAGAAGTGTTGCAAGGAAACACGCTATGGAAATGTTGCTGACCGGTGAAATGACATCCGCTCAAAAGGCATACGAAATAGGGCTTATAAATAGAGTTGTCACTTTTGATAGTCTTGATGAAGCGGTGAAAGAATTGGCCGGGAAGATTAAATACAAATCACCGCTCACGCTTAGAATTGGGAAAGAAGCATTTTATAAACAGATCGAAATGGACATTGAGAATGCCTATGAATATTGTGGAAAAGTAATGGTTGATAACTTGATGACACAGGATGCGGATGAGGGAATTGATGCCTTTTTAGAAAAACGGGATCCAATATTGTCTGGGAAATAAGTTCTACATTAAGGTATTAAATAGCCATCAAAGTGTAGATAAAGCTTAATTTATTAAGAAATTAATAAAATCATTGCCGAAATGATTTTATATAATTCACTCTTTTAAAACTAACTGGAATTTTCTTTGATGATAGGACCGAATGCATATTCATGAGCAATG
>JAZGCJ010000064.1:0-2415 GCA_036476895.1 Thermodesulfobacteriota bacterium | reverse complement strand
TGTGATTTTAGGAGGTGACCCCAGAATGATTTTTACAGCCATTGCACCGCTTCCTGAAGGTATGGATGAGTTGGCATTTGCCAGTTTTCTTAGGGGGAAACCAATTCCGATGGTAAAGAGCAAAACTCTATCAATCGATGTTCCTGCAAACGCGGAGTTTATTTTAGAGGGAACAGTTCCACAGGGAATTTTAAAGGAAGAGGGTCCTTTTGGTGATCATTTTGGCCACTATTCAATGGAAGCCGATTTCCCTATATTTAAACTAAGTGCAATGACGCATAGAAATGAACCAATATTTCCTACTACAGTTGTAGGGAAATCGATTAAAGAAGATGTTTTTCTTGGGATGGCGGCTGCCGAGATGTTTTCGCCTTTAATCAGGATTATTCAACCCGAGGTTAAGGATATGTGGGCATACCCGGAAGTCGGGTTTCATAATCTTCTGGTAGTGTCGGTTGACGAAAGATATCCCAAAAACGGTATTAAGGCGATGTTGGCATTGTGGGGAATTGGTCAACTCTTACTGACAAAAGTAATGATAATGGTATCGAGTGATATTAATCCGAGAGACTTTAGTGCTGTGTTAAATGAGATAGGGAGCAACTTTGATCCTGCCGAAGACTTCCTGTTGATCCCGTGGGCTCCATTGGATACCCTGGATTTTACAAGCGGGAAGATGCATGTCGGCAGTAAAATGGGTATGAATGCAGTCAGGAAATTGAATTCCGGAAAAAAGAAGAATAAAGTACCGACAGAAGTGCCGGATCCAAGGAATAACCATAAAGAGATTATTGATTTCAGGCTCTTAAATGGAGGCCTGGTTGCTGTAAAAACAACTGCCGATGCAAAGAAATTAATCGATAAGATGTTCAAGACCGCTGGATATGAAGATATAAGGATTATTGCAGTTGTAAGTGAAGATATAGATATTCATAACGATAAAGAGTTGTTATGGGGTATATTTACAAGGTTCGATCCGTACCTGGATGTGGTCTTTGAAAAAACCGAACTGAAAGGTTCCGCAGTTATATACAGGGGAAGAATGGGTATAGATGCAACAATCAAAAGCTGGTATCCTGAAGTAATTGAAATGTCTGAAGATATAAAAAGGAAGGTAACCGATAGATGGACGGATTATTGGAAACAATAGAGTTTCTCTGCAGTGATAAATCTCTTATTCCGATTTTGAATAAAATTGAGAGGGAAGAGCGTCTTAGTTTTGATGATGGATTAAAAATCATGGAAACGGATGATTTGAATTCAGTTGGAATGATGGCCAATTATGTAAAGAGAAAAAAGACCGGCGACAAAGTTTATTTTGTTGTTAACAGGCATATAAATCCAACGAACATATGTGCGATATCGTGTAAGTTCTGTGCTTTTGGTGTAACCAAAAGATCTGTTACGGCATATGAACTTTCACATGATCAGATCCTTTCTATGCTAAACGATGAGTTAAGGGAAGTTCATATTGTAGGTGGTCTTCACCCGGATTGGGATTTTCAGCACTACCTTGATATAGTGAAGCTCATAAAAGATAAATATCCGCAAACACATGTTAAGGCTTTTACAGCAGTTGAGGTCGATTGGTTTTCCGAAATTAGCGGAATGGACTTGAGAGATGTACTAATTACCTTGAAAGAGGCCGGAGTAGATGCTCTAACGGGTGGCGGCGCTGAGATACTTCATCCGGATATCAGGAAAAAGATATGCGCCCCAAAAACCGTTGCAACCAGGTGGGAGGAGATCCATAAACTTGCACATAGTTTGGATATACCGACCAATGCTACTATATTGTATGGACATATAGAAGAGCCATTCCATGTTGTCGATCATATGGAGAGACTGAGAAGGATTGAGGATGAATCACCGGGGTTCTTTGCATTTATACCGATTTTATTCCAGCCCGAGAATACAGGATTAAAAAAACTGGTAAAACCTTTCCCGGGTTCTTATGATTTAAAGATTCATGCCCTTGCCCGTCTTTATCTCGACAATTTCCCCCATATAAAGGCATATTGGATTACACTCGGTGAAAAAACCGCTCAGGTTGCATTGCATTACGGTGTAAGTGATGCTGATGGTACAATCATCAGAGAGAAAATTATCCACGATGCGGGTGCCCCATCCGAGGTTGGCCATAGCAGGGACTTTATGGTGAACTTGATCAAAAATGCGGGCTACACACCTGTCGAAAGGGACGCTCTTTATAATGAGGTGAGGGTTTATAATTAGAATCTAATCGAATTAAATAATAGTTGATACACGATTCGAGTTCTACCCCCCCCCATTTTCTTAAAATGTAGTGGAGGGTTTTAGTCCTCCATATTTTTTTCGCCCACCTATGGAAACCTAAAGGTTTCCGCTAGATTCAAACGTATATTGTGTAGAGGAAGGCTTTAGCCTTCCATTATT
>JAZGCJ010000063.1:0-19844 GCA_036476895.1 Thermodesulfobacteriota bacterium | reverse complement strand
GCATAGGCTGTGCTCCTTGCACAAGGCCGGTTAAGCCCGGGGAAGATCCCAGGGCAGGAAGATGGTGGTGGGAAAGCGATACCGATAAGGAATGTGGACTACATTTTGATAACGGGGATAATGAATGATTTAGGATTATGGATTAAGATGCACGATACATGATGCAAGATGCAGGATTAGGGATTCGATATTCGGTACTCGGTTTTCGGCGTTCGGATTTCGAGACAAAATACAATATGTAGTCCCCCGAATTGATTCGGCAACCCAACATTTGTAGGAGCGGCGTCCAGCCGCGATAGTATTATCGCTCCAGGACTGGTACTGAGATTGTCGAAGGGATGGGGCTCCTACGGAGATAATGGGTTACTGAGAACTGCTTCGAGTAAGCGAGAAGTAGGACACCCTTGATTATAGGTTGCACAAAAAGAATATACTTAATTCATCATCTTGTTCATGATTAAAGACTGGATGCCCCCTTTCGCGGAGCATGACAGAAAGGGGGGACGGAGTATGACAAAGAAGAGGTCGAGTATCTCAGTATCTAAATTTACGGCAAAAGCAATCGTTACTACTGCAGGTTGTTTTTCTGAATTTCATGATTCAAAAGTGGTATAGGGGAAGCATGATGTATTACCATTAACCATCCAGAACCAGATCTTTCAAAAATGTTGGTAGATTGGGAAATGTTAGCCATAATGGGGTCCCTTTTAACATAAATCATTTCCTGAATGCATGTAACCCATGCTATATCACCTTTAATATCAACCTCAACGTTTGAAAGCTTTATATCAACTTGATCTTCGGGATCGAATACGTTTTCCCAACTTTGTCTTATTGCATGCCATTCCTTTAGCATTACCCAGCCCGGATGGACGCATCCTGCCCGTTGGTCTTGCACCCAAATTTGGTCCATAAGTTCAAGATCTCTCGTACCCAGTGCATGATAAAATTTTGTGTTTGTATCCAATACTGCTTTTATTTCTTGTTCGAGTGACATCAGATCCTCATTTTTGATAAACAAATGAAATATAGGTTTCTAAATTTTCTTAATTTTATACCTTATTCAGTTTTTAACAAGAAGCTAATTTAAATTAAAAGACAAAAATCTGTTCCTGAAATTCAAGACACTTACAGCAATGACTAAAACTTCTGTCATCGCAGCCGCTTCGAAAACGGTTTTTTCTAATAGGAAAAATCGGACTTCAAATCCGTTCTTCGTAAGCTCGATTAATGTTGATGCAACCCTGCTTATATAGCTTTCCAGTTTTTCATTTGAAGATATCTCATTACTGTATTTAAAACTATTCAGCATGAAGTTTTTATTAATTATAGGACCAAATTTGTATCTGCACTATTTGAAGACATCGAAAACTTTATATATCGAACCTATAATGTCACCTTTAAGCCTGGCAATATCATTATAAATTGCCAGAAACATTATGAATATTAAAAATGTGAACCCAACTTTTTGAGTTAACTCTAATGTTTTCTGACTAAGCGGTTTTCTCTTTATTGCCTCTATAGTAAGGTATACAACGTGCCCTCCGTCAAGAACGGGTATGGGAAAAAGGTTGATAATTGCGAGGTTAATACTTATGAATGCCGTAAATTGCAATAGTTGAGGAAACCCGCTTTCCGCAGCGGCTCCTGAAACCTTGGCAATCAGCAATGGGCCAGCAAGGCTCTTACCCGCCGTACCAAGTGCAATTTTGCCGGTTATTAGATTATACAAGAATGTAAAGAGCAGAACCGTAACCTCAATTATCATTTGTGCAGCTTCTTTAATACCATTTATTATTGAGTCGAAAAAGCCATATTTTTTTGTAATTTCCTCCACGTGAAGCCGAATTCCGATAGCACCATTACCATCTTGGTTTGGTTCAGGTGTGATGTTGGTTTTAAATATATCACCGGCTCTTTCAACCAGTAATGTTATTTCAGTATTGGATTTGGTTCTGATAATTGATGCCATGTTGTCCCAATCGTTAATCTTTTCACCGTCTATTTCTAGTATCGTATCCAAATCTTTCAACCCTGCTTTAGAAGCCGGAGAACCGGGCAACACCCCTCCTATCTTTGCACTAATTGGCTCAGCAAGTCCTATTGAAACCACGCCTTGTGATGTAGTAGCGGCTATTACCTTTAAATCCTTTTCTTCACAAACCCCACTATCCTTCCCATCTTCACAGTTCCTCAATACTTTTACATCCAGGAGAACCTCCGGTTTAGTTTGTAGGGAGATGTTTACATCTCTCCAATTATCGACCCTCTTATTATCTATTTCGATGATTATGTCGTTTATGTTAAAGCCAGCTTTTTCTGAGGGCGAGCCCGGTTCTATGTAGCCGATTTTGGGCTCATCTTCCAGATATGCCGGAATGGAGATTCCCATCATAAAAACTATAGGTAGAAATAAAAAAGGGAGCAGAAAATTCATGGATGGTCCTGCGACCACTATTAGCAATCTGTTTATTATAGGTTGGTTAGCAAAACTCCGTGCATATTCTTTTTCTGAAAATGCATTTAATCCTTCAAGGCCATTAATATCAGTTTTAATCTCGTTTTTGTTATCATCCCTTTCGATACTGAAGATGTATTCCCTGTTTGTATCCTTTAACAATTCGAACTCCAGCTTCTTCCAGCTTGATGTATTATCCAGTTTTATCCCTTCAACATCTAAAATTCTGTCCCCGGACTTAAAACCAGCTTCTTCGGCTTTTGATCCTTGTACCACATCTTCCACTACAAAGTTGCCTTCACCACCTTCCCCGTACATTTTTACGTAACCACCTAAGGGCAACATTGATAACAGGTATTCCGTTTCGCCTCTTTTGAAGCTGAAGATCTTTTTTCCAAAGCCCAATGAAAACTTTTCAACTCTTACACCACTCCATTTTGCCAGTAAAAAATGGCCCAATTCGTGTATGAATACCAGAATTCCGATAACAAAAAGAAATGCAATTAATGATATTAAAACGCTCATGATATACTCCTATATGTTCTGATTTAATAACTGTTCAGTTGTATTTCTTGCCCATTTGTCACTTTCCTTTATCGCCTCATAAGAGACACTTGAAGAATTATTATGCATGTTCATCACTTTTTCCACTATTATAAGTATATCTATAAATTTTATTTTTCTATTTAAAAAAGCGTTTACTGCCACCTCATTAGCCCCGTTCATTACAGCTGGCAGCGTGCCACCATTTTCTAATGCTTTTCTTGCAAGCTTCAATGCCGTGAATCTCTCTTCGTCCGCATTCTCAAGTGATAAGTTTGAAAATTCTTTAGGAAGATTGTTGCCGTCTTGAATATTGAGAGAAATCCTGTTTGGATGAGAGAGTGCGTAGGAGATAGGGATTCTCATGTCCGGTATGCTCATTTGAGACAGGATTGATCCGTCTATAAACTCAACCATTGAATGGATAATGCTTTGTGGATGAATGCAAACCGATATCTTATCTTGAGGCATATTAAAGATCCATCTTGCTTCAATTATTTCAAAAGCCTTGTTCATAAGTGTAGCTGAATCGATTGTGATTTTTTCTCCCATTTTCCAGGTTGGGTGATTCAATGCTGATTCAACGGTTACTTTTTTTAACTCTTCTTCTGAAAATCCCAGAAATGGCCCTCCTGAGGCAGTCAAAATAATTCTTTTAACAAAGTTTTTTTCTGAATTACTAAGAACTTGGAATATTGCACTGTGTTCGCTGTCTACCGGTATAATCTTTACATTTTTTTTTGATGCTTGGTTCGTTATCAACTCACCAGCAATAACGAGGGTCTCTTTATTCGCGAGGGCAATATCTTTACCCTTATTTACTGCTTTTAATGTGGGTTCTAAACCGGAAGCCCCTACCATAGCTGAGACTACCATGTCAACATCATCAATCGTTGCTACTTCGTTAGCACCATTACTGCCGTATAAAACCTCTATTGATTTTCCTGACAACTCCTTTGAGAGTTTTAAAGCGTCTTCCTGTGCTAAAACGGAGACAACACTGGGTTTGAATTTGTTAATTTGATGTCTTAACAGATCAATGTTTCTCCCGGCGGATAGTCCTAACACATTAAATTTGTCACCGTGTTGTGAAATAACATCAAGAGTTTGCACACCAATCGAACCCGTGCTACCAAGCAATGAAATGTTTTTCAAACCACATTCCTCTTTTTGATTTGCTCACCTGTTAATCCATATCGTCTCTCTCTTTGCTGGAAATTGATTATTGCTTTACAAAGATGGCTTCGTCTGAAATTCGGCCACGGGGTTTTTGTTATATAAATCTCGGTATATGCAAGCTGCCAAAGCATAAAGTTAGACAGCCTGAACTCGCCGCTAGTCCTGATAAATAGGTCGGGGTCAGGTAGTTTTGATGTGTAAAGATAGTTCGAGAAAGTCTCAGGATTTATATCATCCAGGATTATATTTTTTTGAGAAGCTATTTTCTTTACAGCATCTATTATTTCTTCTCTTCCACCGTAACTTAGGGCCAGTGTTAACAACATTTCGCTACAAGCCCTGGTTTTTTCCATCGTGTGTATTAACACATCGTAAACATCCTCTGGTAGTTCGTTTAATCTGCCAATTGCGTTCAGTTTGATGCCTTTTTCTTTGAGCCTGTTGCCTTCTTTTAGTAGGTATTGCTTTAACAGCTCCATTAAGGCGGTTACTTCGGTTTTGGGTCTTTTCCAGTTCTGAGCGGAAAAAGCGTATAAGGTCAATGATTTAATACCGATTTCTCTTGATGCTTTTACAACTGATTTTACTGATTTCATTCCCTCTTGATGGCCACTTAATCTGTCCAATCCCTTATCTTTCGCCCATCTCCCGTTGCCGTCCATAATTATTACAATATGGTTTGGCAACTTACTTTCATCAATTTGAGAAACTAATCTATTCTTCATTGATCCTTAGTATAACACTAATACAAGAGAGAGATAATAAAATGGTAAGAAGTTGATTAAGATTCAATTATCCTTAAAAATGAGAGTATAAATATGAGCTGTTGGAGCTGTAATGAGAGCAACAATAAGCAGCACCGTCGATATAACAAGGAATGTAAGTGCATATATAAAAATTGAAACAGGAATAATTAATATTTTCAAAATTAGATGCCAGTTCTCAATTGGTTGAAATACCAGTGATTTATAGCTTTGGAAAAATGTTTTAATAACCGATTTTATCATATTTATCATTTTGAAACTCAAAAAGTGTTTTGGTAAAAGCTATACTTTAATTTTATTTAAAAAAAATTTTAAAAATTTGATATAATTGACAAGCATTGATGTATGTTTATATTATACTAACTTTTTTTATTATACTATTTTTTCTTAAAAGAAAATCAAGTTAAAAAATGTTTCAAACAACTGAAAGTATTGAAGACCTAAGAGAGGTTGCGAGAAGGGTTAGAATTGATGTTCTAAAGGCTTTAAACACCGCAAAGTCAGGTCATACAGGTGGGTCTCTATCAGCCGTTGAAATTCTTGTTACAATATATTTTTCACAAATGAATCATGATCCCAGAAATCCAAGTTGGAAAGATAGGGATAGATTTATTATGTCTAAGGGTCATAGGGTTCCTGCACTTTATACGGTGTAGGCACACAGCGGATATTTCCCTGTTGAAGAGTTGAGGACATTGATAAAACCTGGCAGCAGATTACAGGGACATCCAGAATACGATCTTGATATTGGTATAGAAGCTAGCACGTTAATATAAATGGATTTAGAAGTTTTAATCCTCGGTATAGATCCAAAAATAATTAATCTTTTTTCACCGATTCATTTATAATATATAGAATATGAAAAGAATAATATTAATTCTCGTGTTGTTTGTATTCACAAACTCTTATTCGTTTTCGGATGATAACGATGTATACAAGGGAATATCCGAATTTACAAGGGTACTAGATATCGTTCAAAGAAATTATGTTGAAGATGTTGATCCAAACGATCTTACTGAAAACGCGATTGATGGTATGTTAAAAGCCCTTGATCCATATTCAACATATTTAACGCCTGAAAGATATAAGGAACTTGAAATAGGGACATCCGGCGAATTCGGAGGGGTTGGATTAGAGCTAACTGTAGAGGACGATACTCTTACCGTTATTGCTCCTATAGATGGAACACCTGCAGACTTAGCTGGAATAAAGTCGGGTGATAAAATTATAAAGATAAATGGTAAGACCACCAAGGATGTGGATATACATGAAGCAGTTAAATTATTAAGGGGACCAAAGGGGTCCACAGTTGTTGTTACTATAAGAAATAAATCTGATAACAGGGAAAGGGATGTAACGTTAACGAGGGATTTAATAAAACTGCAAAGTATTCAAACTAAACTACTAGACGGTGGAATTTTATACATTAGATTATCACTGTTTCAAGAAAATACTTACGACGACCTGATAAAATCTTTTAATGAATTGGAGAATAGGAATAAACTCAATGGTGTAGTGCTCGACCTAAGAAATAATCCTGGAGGGTTATTAGAGGAAGCAGTTCAGGTTGCGGACGAGTTTCTTGATGAAGGGTTGGTAGTCAGTGTCAAGGGGAGATCACCTGATCAATCCAGGGACTATTATTCCAGCAACAACGGTTTGATGCTCGATTATCCTCTAATCGTATTGGTTAACAACGGAAGCGCAAGTGCTTCAGAGATTGTTGCGGAGGCACTTCAGGACAGAGAAAGGGGTATTATCATAGGAACTAAAACGTTCGGGAAAGGATCAGTCCAGACTATCATAGAGCTTGAAAACGGCGCTGGTCTTAAGCTTACAACTGCTAAATTTTATGCACCAAGCGGAAGATCGATAAATGAGGTTGGGGTAACCCCGGATATACAGGTTGATAATAATGATTCTAAAGACATTCAATTAGAACGAGCTTTGGAATTACTTAGAATTTCGAAAGTTTCTAAAATGTAATAGAAAACAAGGAAATATTTTTGAAGAGAGAACCCACCAGAAAAGCATCACCAAAAAGAAAGAGACCTGCCAGAAGGACGAGGAAGTTAAGATCGAATTGGGCCAAGGCTATATTGTATACTTTTGGTTTTGTAGTAATGGTAAGTGCATTGATATTTGCATTACAATACGTTCAAAAAGATAAACACACCGAAAATACATTTATTTCAAGTACAGAAGTTAATTCAGTAATTGAGAATATAGATAATAAGTTATTGGAATTATTATTTGATGTTGGTATTACAAAAAGAGACATAGTAAAGGATGTATATGATCACAGGAGTAAGGGAGAAACAAACTGGAAACACAGAACGCTTGAAATTAAAGTCCCCAGTAGAGTTTCGAAGTCAATTGTAAGGAATAACATTAATAATCGCTTTTCAGACATTGGAATAGACAAGGATATTACATTTAAAAATAATGATATTACCACAAATATTGGGGTCGGGGATATATCTACGCATAAATTAACTTTTAAGTTTGAGAAGCTAAAAACCGCTAAGACTAGAAGCTCCCAGATAGATAATAATCAATCGATTACAAAGGGTAATGCCGATTTGCAAAAGCACTTAAAACATAAAAAGTATAGTGAAAAAATAAGTGCTAATGGAAAACCAAAAATCGCAATAATAATTGACGATATAGGATTAGATAAAAATCAAATCGACAGACTGCTGGATATATCTGTCCCGCTCAACTTTGCAATTCTTCCAGATCTTCCGTATTCAAATTATGCTGCAAAAATGGCTAATGATAAAGGATGGGAGGTGATTTTACATCTTCCCATGGAACCCAAGGAAACATCCGGTTATTTTGCAGAAGATGCGGGAGAAAATGCATTGCTGGTTGGTCTTCCAAAATCGGAAATTTTAGACAGATTAAAATACAACCTGTCATCTGTACCATACGTTAAGGGTGTAAATAATCATATGGGCTCAAAATTTACAGAAAATGAAGAGCTGATGGAATTAGTTTTGAAGCAGCTTAAGGAAGAGGGCTTATTTTATATTGATAGTAAAACAACGGACAACACTATAGGATTTAAATTGGGAAGGAAAATGGGTTTAAAAACAGGAACAAGGGATATTTTTTTGGATAAGAGTCAAAGGGATCCTAAGTATATAAAATCTAGATTGGATGAGCTGGTTAGGGTTTCTAAATTAAGTGGTTCGGCTATAGGGATCTGCCATCCATATCCAGAAACAATCGAGGTGCTTAGAAACAATTTGCCAAATATAGATAAAGAGGTGGATATAGC
This sequence comes from Thermodesulfobacteriota bacterium, assembly GCA_036476895.1. Taxonomy (GTDB): domain Bacteria; phylum Desulfobacterota_D; class UBA1144; order Nemesobacterales; family JAZGCJ01; genus JAZGCJ01. Next base: position 11,617 of record JAZGCJ010000063.1, on the reverse strand, counting down.
TTTAGTATCAAATCTGCTATAGGACAGATATTATGGGACTTGTTGACGAAAAGAGGGATGAGATGGATTCGTGGTTTTACAGAATGGAGGAACATAGGTTGTATGATCATGAACCATATCCGGAAGACTTCGACCATGAAAAGGAAAGGATGGAGATAGAGGAAAGGCTGAGGAATGTAGGAAAATTTCCTAAGCTTGAGGGTTCGAAGCAGATATAATTTAGAGTTGTTTCACAAATGAAGTATTGACAAAAGATTGTTATTACTTTACGTTGTAACCTTTATTATTAAATAAGGAGGGGTTAATGCCTGGCATAGTGGTTGGAAACAATGAGAGTATTGATAGTGCTCTCAAAAGATTTAAAAAGCAAGTGGAGAAAGGTGGAATTCTAGCTGAGGTGAGAAGAAGAGAATATTATGAAAAGCCTAGCGAACGTAAGAAAAAAAAGCTTTTTGCTGCTAGAAAAAGAAGCGCAAAAAAACCAAGAAGAAACTAAATGTTCAATCTTTGATTAAATCTAACATGGGGCAGCTAAATTAATCCTTGGTTAGAAAACCTTCTAAAAATTATCAAAAATCCCTCTTAAAATTTAGCAATTCAGTATAGAATATTTCTATGGCCAAATATTCTAACAGCTCGAAGGTTGAGGAAATAAAAAGTAGGCTGAGCATAGTTGAGCTGATTCAAAACTATATAACCTTAAAAAAATCCGGGAAGAATTACCTTGGTCTTTGTCCATTTCATGATGACAACAACCCTTCAATGTTTGTAAACGATGAAAAGGGTTTATTTCACTGTTTCAGCTGCGGCGAGGGAGGCGATGCATTTGGATTTTTGATACGATACAAGAACATTGATTTTATGGATGCTTTAAGAGAACTTGCACATTTAACGAACGTCGGACTCGAGGGGATTAATAAACCGCAAAAATCAAACACGGATAGAAATATTTATTACAAGCTAAACAATTTGGTTGCTGAATTTTATCACAAGAATTTAAAAAATCATGATTCGGCTAAATCCGCTAGAGAGTACATCAATAATAGGCATCTTAGTGATGAAATAATTGATGAGTTTAAAATTGGTTTTTCACAAGATAAGTGGGACGGGTTAGTTAAACACTTACACTCCCGGAATGTGCCAAACAAGTTATCTGAAAAAGCTGGTCTGGTTGTTAAAAATAAAAATGGGGAAGGTTATTACGACAGGTTTAGAAACAGAATAATGTTCCCAATAAGGGACGTTGACGGAAAGATCATTGCTTTTGGTGGAAGAGTTATTTCTGAAGATCAGCCTAAATATTTAAATTCTCCCGAATCGATTATTTATCATAAAAGCAGATCTTTTTATGGAATGGATAAATCAAAAGATCATATACGTAGGAGTGGGATTGCAATCCTGGTAGAGGGATACATGGATTTTCTAACCTTGTATTCACACGGAATAAAAAATGTTGTTGCATCCCTTGGCACGGCATTTACAACCAGCCATGCTTCTTTATTAAAAAGGTATACAAATAATATTGTTGTTGTATTTGATGGCGACAAATCTGGTTTAAAAGCTACTCTAAGAGTTTTGGATGTTTTTATGAAAGAGGGAATAATACCCAAAATGGTCGATCTTAGCGGGGATGATCCGGATTCGTATGTTAGCTCGAACGGCAGGGACGCCTTTAATAGTCTTATAAAAAATTCGAGAACCATATTAGATTACTTTTTAGAAAACTTATTAAATGATTTTAAAAATGGTATTATTAATGCTAGTGATGGTGTAAATCAGATTTTGGAGATTGTTAATAAGATAAATAATCCAATAGAAAAGAGCCGATATATTAAAAATATAGCGGAAGATTTTGGATTAAGGGAAAGTGAACTGTATAATTTATCTAAAGCCTCCAAAAAATTGAACCGGAAAACCTATATTAATTATAAACCGGATACTGGTAAAAACGAGAAAACAATTTTGAAAATTATCTCCAAATATCCCGAGTGTATTTCTTTAATTGAAAATGAAGTTAATAATGAGCTTCATATGAGTGATGAAATAGATTTGATAATTAAGGAGATTGTTAATTCTGGTCAATTTAAATTATCTTATTTGCTGGAAAAGTTTAACAGTGAAAAATTCCACAACATAATAACAGAATCGGTCATGATGTCCGACGACTTGCCGGATTATGACGGTACTATGAGAATTCTTAAAAATTGTATAAAAAATTTAAAGGTAAAAGATATTGAGATTAGTTTAAAAAAACTTAGGATTGACATAGAAAATGCGATTAACAATAAAGACTCAACACTTGAAAATAAATTGATGAAAGAATTTAGAGATCTTACTCAGAGAAACAGGGATATGAGGAGAGAAGTCTATGAGCACTGAAGATCGTGCGACTGAAAAATACAATCCAGAGAATGAAAGAAACGATTCCAACTATGTATTAAATAAGGGTCAAGATGAGCCTGATAACGGAGAATTAATGATAGATGATCAATTAGTTGACGATGGAGATGTCAACGATTCCGAATGTATATCACTTGAAAAAAACATATTTAATGCAAAACCATATACGGATGAACACGATCTGATAAGATTTTATTTAAATGAAATTGCCGGCCACTCTTTATTAATTAAAGAAGAAGAGATAGAAATTGCTAAAGAGATAGAGAATGGAAGGAAAAAAATAGCCCAGGTGATCGGGAGTTCTAAAGTTATGCTTAGGGAAGTAGTAAATCTTGAAGATAAAATAAAGAAGGGGACTATTAATGTTAAGGAAATTACTAATAACCTGAATGATGATGAAGATGATGGAGAAGAAGAGGTACTGCATGGAATAAAAAGATCTATTAATTTGATCAGCAAACTTTTTCACGAAAATGAAAAGATTTCATTATCATTCTCAAAACTTTCTAATAAACAGCAAAAATTGATGTTAATTAAGATAAATGGAAATGTGGATAATATAGTCTCTTCTTTAGAAGGAATAAATATTAATAATAATCAGATGAATAAAATCATTGCTGTTGCAATGAGCCGTATTCAATCGTATAAAGATCTTTGCGAAGAACTTAAAAAAGTAAATAAAACTAAAAAGAAAATTAAAAATTTCATAAAGAAAGATCTAAAGAACAAAATATTTGATATAGAAAATGAAATTGGTTGTAAGCCACAAGATCTAAAAGTGTTCTTAAAGGAATTAGATAATGGACAAAGGATAGCTTATAGGGCAAGACGCAAGTTAATCGAATCGAACTTAAGACTGGTGGTAAGTATTGCAAGGAGGTATATCAATAGAGGCCTTCCTTTTCTAGATCTTATTCAGGAGGGCAATCTCGGTTTGATGAGAGCTGTTGAGAAGTTTGAACATAGAAGGGGTTACAAATTCTCAACTTATGCTACTTGGTGGATCAGACAGGCAATCACTAGAGCTATAGCAGATCAGTCAAAGATAATAAGGATTCCTGTTCATATGACGGAGACCATTAATCGGCTTATAAAAGTATCTAGGAATTTGGTTCAAGAACTGGGTCGTGAACCAATGCCAGAAGAAGTTGCAAGAAAAGTGAGCATGCCTGTAAATAAAGTATCAAGGGTGCTTAAAATTTCTAAAGACCCAATCTCTCTTGAAACCCCAATTGGAAGTGATGAAGACGGTCGCCTGATGGATCTGCTGGATGATAACAACAGTGTTTCTCCGGTTGAGATTCTTGAAATGAAAGAACTTAAATTTATTATAAATAATGCACTTTCGTCTGTTTTAAATATAAGAGAAGAGAACATAGTTCGCCTTCGTTTTGGAATAGATGGTGAGAAAGAACATACACTTGAAGAAGTTGGAAAAGAGTTTAACGTTACCAGGGAAAGAATCAGACAAATCGAGGTAAAGGCTATTAGGAAACTGAAGAGAGCCGGCAAAGCTTATCCAATCAAAAGTTCTTACGAAAATATATAAATCTCAAGTGTTAATCAGATATTAACCAGTCAAATATTTGGTTAAAGTTCCCGACATATTTAATTTGACATCCAACTTTAGAATTTAAATCAATTTATATCCCATTATTTCTTATTGACACAAAGGATTAATTTATTATATTTATAAACTGAATCTAGGTAGCAATACTGGAGAGGAAACACCCGGCTCCATTCCGAACCCGGCAGTTAAGCTCTCAAAGGCCGATGATACTGCATCTTGTCAGGTGTGGGAAAGTAGGTAGCCGCCTTGATTCTTTTTTTTTGCTCTTTTTATTTTTCATTCTATTTATTAAAATTCTTGTAAGTGAATTCAAAAATTAATATAGCTGTATTTGTCTCTGGTAGCGGAACCAATCTTCAGGCAATAATTGATGCAAAAATAGAATTGGCGAATCTAGCGGTTGTGGTTTGCAATAAACCTGATGCATATGCAATCACAAGGGCGGAAAAAAATAATATACCGGTCGAACTTGTAAATCATAAAGATTTTGAGACCAGGGAAGATTTTGAAAAAGAAATCATAGGTAGAATTGATAAATACAATATCAAATTAATAGTTTTAGCTGGGTTCATGAGAGTCCTTTCACCATATCTGGTAAGAAAATTTAAGAATAGAATTATTAATTTACATCCTGCATTATTGCCCTCTTTTCCAGGTATACGTGCTGCAAAACTGGCATTGGATTATGGTGTTAAATATACAGGGTGTACTGTCCATTTTGTTGATGAAGGTGTTGATACAGGTCCTATAATTTTACAATCGGTTGTTCCTATTGCCGACGATGATACGGAAGAAACCCTGTTAGAAAAACTTCATAGGGAAGAACACAGGATCTATCCCGAGGCAGTTAGATTATTCTGTGAAGGAAGGTTGGGAATAAAGGGTAGAAGAGTATTTTTAAATGGGTAAATGTCCGATATGCAGTAAGAAGTATGACGATACTGTAAGTTATTGTGTTAAATGCGAGGTCGGCATTGTTCCAGATTTAAATCAAGTTATTAACGCATCTTCAGAAGATAATGAATCGATCGATATTGGAGAGGATAAAAAAACTAACTCCTTTATAGAGGTATACAAGACGAACGATGCCCCTTTAGCGGCATTGATTAAAGATTTTTTGGAAGATCATGATATTGTTTGCTATGTCGATGGCTATCATTCACAAAGTTTGAACATTGCTATACCTTTTCATGCCGGTTCTTATGGTATGAAGGTTATGGTCTACAAGGAAAATTTAAAAGAAGCTGAGGAGATTATTGAGAATTTCTTTAAAGAGTAGTTTTATCAAACTTTTTTTAAGCATTTTATGAGATTGAATCAATATTTTTGTTTTTAGTATTCTATATTATATAATATTTTTAATATGGCAAACAATCCCCTTCATCCAGATCAAGTCACTGCAGAATGGATTAACTCTGCACTTAGTGAAGGTGGTTTTATAAAAAATTCATCTGTTATAGACATAAAAACAGAAATTCTCGGAGATAGTAAAGGTTTCCTGAGCAGCATTGTGAAAGTGATTATAACATATGACAAAAAAGAGGTGTCTGCCCCGGATTCTCTAGTAGTAAAGATTGAACCTGAATCGGACTCTTTTAGGGAATATGGTAATGAATTGCATGCATTTCAGAGAGAGATTCTATTCTATAAAGAGGTAGCGGGAAATGTGCCAATTCGCTTGCCAGTAATCTATTTCACGGTAGATAAGCCTCCTGCCTTTTCAATTGTTATGGAAGATCTGAGTCACTACGAACCGGGCGATCAGGTAGTAGGGATGAACTTGAATCAGATAAGGACTACTGTAGAAAATGTTGGAAAGCTTCAAGCTGAGTACTGGAATAAGGGTGCATTGGGGAAACTGAACTGGATGCCTTCAACCAATAACATAGCATTTGATTATGCTAATAAATGGGATTCATTTGTTAAGCATTTTGGACAATTTACAGATCAGAAAGGGCTTAAAGTAGGAGAGAAATTAAAAAATTCTGTTAAATGGTTGGAAAACGAGGTATCGAAACGTCCGAAGACTATAGTTCACAGCGATCTAAGGGAGGACAATCTGTTGTTTGGCTCAGGTGGAGCTGATGAAGAGGTATTGATTTTGGATTGGCAGCTTGCAATCCGAAGTATGGGTGCTTTCGACGTGGCCAGGCTTATAGGGGGAAGCGAATTGCCATCCGAACGAGAGGGGCATCAATTTGAAGTGCTTCGTTGCTGGTATGACACTCTAATAGATTGTGGTGTTGAGGCTTATTCCTGGGAAGAAGCACAATATGATTTTAGGTTAGGCGCACTCTACTGTCTGTGTTATCCGGTTCATTTTCATGATGGTGTGATTGATGCTAAGGGGCGGAAAATGGAACTGGTTGAGGTATTGATTAACCGTCAGTTTGCATCGGTGGTTGAGCTGGATGCTGAATCTATATTGCCTTAAAAGGATTTTGTAGGATATTCAATAACAAGTTAAAAGTTTAAGCAAATAAAAAAATTTATCGATTTGATTTCATTTACCCCATTCGAAAATAAAATCTTAGAAAACGAAAACGTTGCAAGGATGGCAACATCCGATATCTCGGGTTTAATATCAGTGGTTCCCATTTGTTTTGTCTTCGATGGTGAATATATATTTACACCGATTGACAATAAGCCAAAGAAAACCAAAGCCACTAAACTTAAGAGGGTTCAAAACATAATTGAAAGTTCCAAGGCAGCAATCCTGGTTGATAAATACGAAGATGATTGGAAAAAGCTCTATTACTTAATGATTAGAGGAGAAGCAGAAATCATAGAGCATGGGGAATTGTATGAAAAATCCTTAAACTTATTATGCTTAAAATACAAGCAATATGTCGAAATGAAGCTACCTGAACTTAATTTACCAGTCATTAGAATAAAACCTGTTAATAAAACCTTCTGGAAAGCGTCGTAGCGGTTATTTTCTATCTATTTAATAATCCTTGTCTCCAAGGAAAAGGATTAAACAGACATTCAAAAAATTAATAAAATCAATACCGAATGCGTTAAAAAATCCTGAGTCTTTGAAAGACCCTTAGACTCCTCAGGATAGACTCCGTCGAAGGGGCCGAAGCAATCTCTATGACATCGCTTCTGGCAACAAATTAATTTTGTTATATAAGTTTAATAAAACCTCTCTAGTGCATGATATTGGTTGTCCATATCCTCTTATAAGTATGTTTTTATAGATTTCAATATTGATTAATAAAATTTCTAGTTTTCAGCCAACGGCATCCGGTTACATGTCTGACAACGAGTCTGATAACAAATTCGAAAACGATTTCGACTATCAATTCTCCTATTTATTAATCCCAGAAAACTCATATTATGTAATATAAATTTTATCTCTTCATAACAATCAATGACCACATTCTCCTATTTAAAGTAACAAAATACCTTAGCTTAGTAAAACTATCTTATAACTTCGTTCAACAGTGACCGATTACATGTCTGACGAAGAGGAAGACATGGACACAGTTATTGTTAGGTGTGGGCGTCCCAATTCTCCTATAATATAATTCTCTAAGGTCTTTTCTTTATACATAAACGTTCTAGCAATCAGCCATCTGTGGCCGGTTTAAAGCTGTTCACATAAACCGTTGTCGAATTGATAGTCGAAATCATTGTCGAATCAGTTGGATAAACCGTTATCGGATATGTTCTTAGCAATGGCATGTTACAGGTGCACAATTTAGCCTGTCTTCTCACATTTAATTTTTCATTTTCCTGTAAACTTTAAGGTTTTGTTTTAAATCATCTACAACCTCTTTTCTCAACTCGGGTGGTTCCAATACTTCAACTCTCGATCCAAACCCCCTTATCCATCCAAGTAGAATTAAATTGATCTCACTGGCGAAACTAATAATAACACTCCCATCCTTCGCAATTTCATTTTTTTGATTCGGGTACCATTCTCTATCCAGTATATAATCACTAATCTCAGGGCTGAATTTGAGTTTTACCCTGCATCGTTCTCCCTCGAAGTTAAATAGTCCAAATCTGAGATAATACTCCAAATTAAAATCATATGGGTACTCAAAATTCCCTGATTTAACTAAATCTACACTTCTTACCCTGTGTAAGGCCAGTGTAATGATCTTGTGTTGCCCGTCTTCATCCGTTTCATTTAAGTTCATTGAAAGTATATAAATGGCATCCCTGTAATTGAAGAAGTGAAGCGGCGCGATCCTGTAAATATTTTCTTTATTTTTCTTTACATATTTTATTTCACATATCTGATAGTTGATTGCGGCTTCTATGATTATTTCGAGGATATTAAGCTCATTAGTCCTGCTATAGACCTTTCCTCCCAGTTCTCTTGGCAGGATGAATAGTTTGGATACTCTGTTGAAAAATTCATTGCCAAATCCCTTGTCGTTTTTCTCAACTGAAATATCGATTTTATCAAAAACTTTTCCCAGATGGTGGTTTATGAACGGATTGTCTTTAAAATGAGCAAATCCTCGAATAAAATAGAGAGCAAGAACTTCGTAAGTACTCAATAGCAACGGTCTGAATATCGTGGCATGTTTTTCAACCCTGTATTTGTATTTTCTGTCAGGACCTCTTTCCTTTATAACATCTATATCCAGTATTCCTGTGTCCATTGCCGTTAAATCTCGTCTGACAGTCTTTGTGCTCTTCATAACTGCTTTAGCTATCTCATCCACTGTTACACCTGTTTTATGGGTTGAAAGATATTCGATCAAGTAATAGAAGCGATCATATTTGCCAATAGGCTCTGGAATTTCAATCAATTTGCGAATTCTCCTTTATTTATATATTTATAAAATTTTATTTCATAATGGACAAGTTATGTCCATTATGAATTTTATACTATTTATAAAGTTAATTAAAAGTGTAGGAGGCACAAAATGTTTGAAATTTCAAAACTAATAAATCATGTAATTGGGGGAGATAGAAATCGCAAAATAAAAGTTGTTGCGAAACTAGGTTTCGAGAATGATTTATTCAATGGTTGTAGGCGACTCGACAACTTGGTAAATACGGGTGAGTGTACAGAATATTTAAGAAATAAGCTGCCGGAGGCTTTGGGGCTTGATCCTGAATTGGTTAGTAAAGCGTTTAAAGATACAAAAAGGGATCTTGAAGGGCGTAAGCAAAAGATACTTGAGCAAAGGGAGAAATATGAAAGGAAAACATTTCTTCCGCATTTGTGGGTAGAGCATTCAATGGACGAACCAATTGACCTTTTAACAGTTTCGAAGCTTGGCATCGAACAGTGGAAATTGATTGAACTCGATGAAGATATAAAAGAACAGTCGTGGGAAGTTCAAGTGGCAACTGTTCAAAAGGCTATTCTCAAACATCAGTGGAGCCAGATTTCAAAGGATGACATGTTTGGAGAAATAACTGGATATGTTTATTATCAAAACTATGATGACACTTTTCTGTTTGATGTTGATGGCCAACTTTTTGATGATAATTTAGTTTGTATGAGGTCGTTAAAACACAACATAAACTTATTGAACCACAGTGCTAAGCTTGGGTATAAAATGGGATACGGACTGTGTAAAGCTGGTTAAAGAAAATAGTTATTTCGGTTTAATCTAATTAAGTATTCAGTTCGAAGCAATTGTGATGACAGATGTGAAAGTTTTTGCCTCAACTTACGCTGATTTATCTTTTTTTATTGATATTATCGCGATGACTGCGGATACAAGTGATAGTCCGGCTGAAATGTAGAATAAATACCGTATGCCGTTAATGAATGAATCGTTTATTGCACTTCGAAGTAATGCACTTGTTTCTCCATTCATATCCCAGGGCAATTCAATTGCAGCCAGTTTTATACGTTGATCGTTAATAATTTGGATGAGCTGTTCTTCAATTTGAATAGTTTCCAGACGAGTGTCCAAGGCATTGTTAAATGTCGATAATATTATTATGCCAAATATTGCTATGGCGATAAGCCCAGCTACTCTTGAGACTGCATTATTTATACCCGATGCGGTACCGGAGTATTTTGTATCCACTGAACTCATCACAGCCGTTGTTAACGGTGCCACGCATATAGCCATTCCAAGTCCAAGAACAACAATAGCTGGAAAAAATGTTGTCCAGTAATTTCCACCTATCCCGGGTATTGAGAATAATACATATCCCACAGCTGTGACTATCGGGCCTATGATAAGTGGAATTTTAGCGCCGTACCTGTCTACAACTTGTCCCATAGGTCGGGAAAATAGAAAAATAAGCAATATTAATGGGAGAAATGCTGCACCAGCTTCGGTAGGTGTATACCCCTGAACGAGTATGAAGTCGAATGGAATAAAAAATATTGCACCTCCTAAAGCTGAGTACAGGAAAAATGTAATAAGATTTGTACCGCTAAATGTACTTGATCTGAATAATGAAAGTCTAATAATCGGTGATTCAATCCGAGATTCAACAATCACAAAAATTATAAGACATATTGTCCCAAGAACAATTGAGCTCAGTACTATTTTGTTGCTAAAACCTAGTACTGATGATTCAAGCAGACCAAAAACAATTCCCCCTAAACCAATTGTTGCAAAGATTGCCCCTGTAAAGTCTATACTCTTAGATGATTGTTCATCCCTGCTTTCGGGAACACGCCAGAATAAGATGAGCATTACAATAATTGCTATGGGTAAATTTATAAAAAAATCCATCTCCATGAAAAATTTTCAACTAACCAACCCCCTAGCACTGGTCCTATTGCGGCTGTGATGGTTGAAAATCCTGACCATGTGCCAATGGCTTTTCCCAGATCCACATCTTTAAAGAATGACACGATAATTGAGAGACTTCCCGGAATTAACATTGCCCCGCCGATTCCCTGAATTGTTCGAGCCGTTATTAACTGCTCAACGTTTTGTGATAAACCACAAAAAATAGATGAAACAGCAAATATTCCAATGCCGATTGAATAAATCAACCGCCTTCCGAATTTATCACCCATTGATCCTCCAACGAGAATCAACGATGCGACAAAAAGTGCATATGCCTCCACAACCCATTGAACATCCACAACAGATGCATCTAAATCATTTTGTAAAATTGGCAGGGCAATGTTTATAGCAGTACCATCGATAAAGGCCATACCGGATCCTAGTATTGTTGCAAATAGGACCCAGCGACCAACTAATTTAGATGAGGAGGAATTTCCAGAGTTTTCTTTACCTTTTCTATCCGGCTCTTCTGTACAGTTTGCCATTTATTTACAATTGAAGGCAACTACCCATGGTTATTTATGTATTAATTAAATAAAAAGTTAATACATAATATAAATTGTCGAGAATAAATATCTTGTATAGCTGACAATGTATGTTGATTAAAAAGGTGTTAAATAAAAAGTTTTGTTAATATTAGACAGATCGGCTTGTTATTTCTATCAGATGATAACCGAACTGTGTTTTTACAGGGCCATGAACGGTATTAAGCTCGCCACTGAAAACGACCTCGTCAAATTCCCTTACCATTTGTCCCTGTCCGAATTCTCCCAGATCTCCTTCCTGTTTGCCCGATGGGCATCTAGAACGTTCTTTAGCAACTTCCGCAAAATCAGTACCGCCCAGTATTTGATTTTTTAACTCCCCACATTGTTCTTCGTTGTCTACCAATATATGTCTTGCAGCCGCAGTAGCC
>JAZGCJ010000062.1:0-3235 GCA_036476895.1 Thermodesulfobacteriota bacterium | reverse complement strand
TTCATTTCATTACCATGCTCGATAGCATTGAGGCAAGCCTCAGAGACTGCAGTTTTTAAATCCTCTATTCGATCATCACTAAATCCTATCTCCTTTGCTAATGTTGCTACTTGTTCCATCACTATCTTTTCAGAGCCAAGAACATTGGGGATATGTAATTCATGAACATTTTCGTACATTCACAATACTCCTTTTTCTTTTTAATAATATCATATGAATCATAAAGGAGGAATTATAATTGATTCCAGATGCGTTGCAAGTTAAAAATCTACCGTAATAAATCAACCCTAACGAGTGGACATAAAATGTCTTAAGTATTGATGAATTAAGGGATTAAGATATTGATAGATCCCTGAATCCCTTAATCGTAAATCGTAATTCTTAAATCTTCAATCCTTACTCAGGCGTTAAGGTTAAGGAACTACAGTGCCTAATCTATATGTTATAGGTATGATTACTTTTGCTTCAACCGGTGGTGGTGGGAAAGGAACAGCTTTTTTAACCGCCCTAATTACATTATTGTCAAGAATGGAGTGGCCGGAACTCTGTTCTATAATAATATCTTTTATGCTTCCGTCTAATCTAACAACAAATGATACAATGACGCGTCCTTCCATAGACAACTTTCGTGCCCTATAAGGGTATGGTATGTTTAAGCGAATCAGGTTGTTTATGGAATCAAAGTGATCTCTGACATATTGATTGGCGATGCTTTGTTCTAAATCATGCGGTGTTCTTTCTTGTTTTGGAGTATCAACTAATTTCTCTCTTTCATCAGACATTTTTTTGCCCACCACACTTTTAGTTTCTGGTTTGGTATAAACAGGGATTGGCTTTTCTTCTTTTATTACATCATCCAACTTTTCAGGAGGTTTTTCTTTCACAGCAACTTCCATTTCCGGTTTTTCATCGGCTGGGATCGGGCCTTTTTCTTTTATTACCCCAACTATTTCTTTAGGTGTTTTTTCTTCCACGGCAATTTTTGTTTCTCGTGGATTTATTAATGTTGACATAAATTATGTTGCTATAAGGTGTGTTGAATTCCATAAAGGATCAGAAATGGCTCTTGTAGGGGCAAAGGTTTCAAGAAAAGAGTTTGAAATAAACGAGCACACCTGGCTTCTTGCTCTTGTTACGAGATTTGTTACGGATAAATCTCTCCAGCCGATTGACTGGTAGGTCTAATTCTGAAAAAACCTCTGATAAGGTTATGCGTTCCAATATGTTTCCATATTCAGAGTCTTCTATTCCCAGAACTCCAATCAATAAGATTGGATGTTTTCGGTCACTCTCATTAATACACCCATTCTTGCAATTTTCTCTTTACCATTTTAAATATTTTACCAAAATCATTCCTGCACAAACGCTCACATTGTCATTTCCTCCCTGCTGTAGTAGGCATAGGTGTGAATCTGTAATTGTAAGCATTCTAGATTTCCATTTATTGCAAGATCTGCCGTTTGACTTGCAAATGCAGATAGAAAAATATACACGAACTCATTTAAAAGTTACTGTACTCATTTTAGGAAATAACTGCTCGCTTACCATAATTTCCAATCAAACTATATTTTTTTCTAGTAATTTTTCTTTAGCGCCGCGACAAATTTTATCCACTCTACAGCACTTTCTTGTACCGATTTATATTTTTGAGCCAGCTCGAAATACCTCATTGCCTCTGTGTTTTGCCCTATTTTTACATTGCACCTCCCTGCTAACAATAATGCGTCTCCTTGCTTAGATAAAGGAAGTGTATTGATATCAAACTGTAGAATTTCCACAGCACGTTTACAGTTATCTACTGATTCCAATAACTGAGCAGCCGTATATAAATGAACTTGTGACTGAGATATTTCCGCAAGTCGGATGTAAGCTGAAGCAGATTTATCTATCTCTGCACTATTCCGCCACGCAACGGCCAGTAATCTCTGATTCGCTTCATTTTGCTCTACAATGCCTTTTTGCATGTACGTTTGTAATTTTTTAGTTGCCTTGTATGGCATGCCTTCTGCAAGATACAAACGTATCAACCGTAAAGCTTCCTGCTCAGTTGTTAAAAATTCTTTTTTATCAGCGATTTCCAGTACAGAAATAGCATTTTGAAAATCCTCGATACGTTGGTATAAACCGGCTAGTTGCAGGTAATTGTTTGCTTTGTTGGGTTCACGCTCTATAATCAACAGTAGAGTATCAATTGCGTTTTGCCATTGTTCGCTTCTTACATATAATCCAGATAAAAAGTAATACCAACTCACTGGCGCTTTTTTCACTTTTTGCAATGCTACACAAGCTAATCTAATCGCGTCTATGTAAGAATCTGTTTGTGCGTAAACGCTGGCCAATAACATGTATGCTTTTGCAGGTACAGTTTTGGGACTACTATTTATCCACGGAAGTAAGATTCCAAGAGTCTTTTCCGTTTGATTCATTGACAAATACAAAAGGGCCAGGTTGTAGCGAATACTGTTAGCAAGTGCAACGTCAAAGACATTTAAGTCCAGACATTGCTGCCAGTATGATGCTGCGGCAGATAACTTGTCCTGTTCAAGATAAAGCGCGGCGAATGTCTGGAACGCAATAGCTTTTGCATAATCATTTTTAGTTTTTTTCACCAATGCCAGAAGCTTTTTCTCTGCATCCTCAAAATTGCGCCTTTCAATACTTTTTTGAATTTTTTCTAGTTTTCGGTAAGTGCGCTCAGATAAAATATTAGCCGATAAACCGGAAAGATCTTGAGCCAAAAATCCCAAAATAATGAAAACAAAAAGAAATTTCTTTCTATAAATCATTCGTTACTTGATATAAGTTTAAATTCAAAAAACTGTGAACTACTTTGTTTAACAGCGACACCGTCTACTATCTTAGGTCTGAAACGAAACTTTTTTAATGCTTTAATAACATACCTGTTAAAAATATTTCTAGGTTTTGAGTCAATGATTCTAATATTTTCAACAGAACCAGTTTCTGAAATATCAAACTCTGCCTTTACCCATCCCTCTATACCCCTGTTATAAGCCCGTGGCGGATACTGTGGTTCAACCCGAAAAATGGGAATAACTTCGCTGGTTTCTGTTGCATCCGGTGTATAGTTTGCGCTGAAAGGGATGGTTTCAAGGCTTGTTTTTAAATTTGGTAAGGCCGCATTCACATTTATAATTTTCACAGATTCTGCCTGAATAGGCTGTATAGATGGAGTAGCGGGTTCAGAAGGTAATTCTGGAGGTTTTTCTGGTAATCT
>JAZGCJ010000061.1:0-10069 GCA_036476895.1 Thermodesulfobacteriota bacterium | reverse complement strand
TAACCACATTATCTACTTCGCCCTCTTTTCCCTGGGGAAAGGAAAACTTATCTATCAAAAATGCAACAAGAAATGAAAATACCGCAATTACACAAAATATAATTCCAACCCAGATAATATCTTGAACAGCCGGGTCGAGACCATCGAATATCCCAAAAACAACTTCCATTGATATCCCTCCAAAAAACTATAATATTACCATTTAATAAATAATATGCCGATTGAGTAACCGGAATTGAAAACAACTTGTTTTTAATTTAATTCAGCCATTTTACCCGATTACACCAGACACTAATGCCGGTCAGAACAGTGTAACCACCATTGAATATCCACAAAAGCGATAAAAACAAGGATTGTTGCGGCTTTAAGGGATGAATACACGACTTCAGATTCATGGTTGACATCAGTTTATTTCACAAATCCATCTATTTTAATTTATTTAATTATAATATGTATGCAATTTTAAGCTTGTACCGGTATGTTAATGTACCTCTCGGTAGTAAATTCTCATCAAAGCCGTTGGTAATTAAAGTACGTTTGGATATAATGCTTACTAATGCCCAAAGATTTTGCTCACCTCCATCTCCATTCACAATATTCTTTACTAGACGGTGCAATAAAGTTTGATGAACTTTTTGAGCAAGCTAAAAACTATGGCATGCCAGCGGTTGCTCTAACAGATCATGGCAATCTTTTCGGTGCATATGAGTTTCATAAAAAAGGCAAGAAATCCGGTGTAAAACCCATAATAGGGTGTGAACTTTACATCACTCCTAAATTAAATCCCGAAAATCCTTCCGAAGGTAAAACGTATCACCTAACTGCCCTTTGTATGAACAAAAATGGATATAGGAACCTCTCGAACCTGGTTTCAAAGGCATATTTCGAAGGTTTTTACAGAAGACCGAGGATCGACCATATCTTGCTTGAAGAGCACAGCGAGGGGTTAATAATATTAAGCGGTTGCCTTAACAGCGAATTATCACAAGCCGTATTAAAAAGAGATACCGCACAAGCTCTTAAGATCGCTTCTAAGTACAAGGAGGTATTTGAGGATAGATACTACTTGGAAGTACAGGCCACCGGACTTCCTGAACAAAGAAGGGCCAATTCACACATAAGAGAAATTAGTAAAAAATTGAATATTAAAATAGCTGCAACAAATGACTGCCACTTTCTCAGAAAAGAGGATTCAAGGCCTCACGACGCTTTGCTTTGTATACAAACAGGTGCTGTTCTGCAGGATGAAAAAAGATTTAGATTTCAGGGTGAAGAATTTTATTTTAAATCACAACAAGAGATGTTGGATGAACTTAATGATTTTGAAGACGCGATTGAAATCACAAAAGATATTGCAAAGAGATGCGATTTTGATTTTGACAAGGGAGAGTATAAATTCCCCGAATTTAAAATTGAAGATGGACAATCTCATGATGATTATATTGAGAATCTTTCGAAATTAAAATTAATAAAAAGGTTTGATGAAAATGAAATCCCCGATGACCGAAAGCAAGTATATGAAGAAAGACTGAAATTTGAGCTCGGTATTATAAAGCAGATGGGCTTCTCGGGTTATTTTTTAGTTGTCTCGGATTTTATAAACTACGCTAAATCTAGGGCAATTCCCGTTGGACCCGGCAGAGGTAGTGTCGCAGGTAGTCTTGTTGCATATGTACTTGGAATTACCGAAGTCGATCCCATTCCATACAACCTCATATTTGAACGCTTTCTTAACCCCGAACGCGTAAGTATGCCAGATATAGACATAGATTTCTGCGCTGAAGGCAGGGATGAAATAATCAGATATGTGACAGAGAAGTATGGTCAGGATAAGGTTGCTCAAATAGGCACTTTTGGTACTATGTCGGCTAAAGCTGTAGTGAAAGACGTGGGCAGAGTTATGGGCATACCATATGCAGAGGTAGATAAAGTAACTAAGCTTATTCCAACCTTTAGGGGAAAAGTGTTCAGTATACAAGAATCCATTTCAAAAGTACCGGAACTAAAAAGCTTAATAGCTAATTCACCACAGCTACAGGAGATGGTTGAACTTGCAAAACCCCTAGAAAACATGGTCAGGCATTCTTCAACTCATGCAGCTGGGATTGTTATATCTAATGAGCCATTAATTGATTCAATACCACTGTATAAAGGATCAAAAAACGAAGTTGTAACCCAGTACGACATGAATACGATTGAGGAACTGGGCTTCGTTAAATTTGATTTCCTCGGTCTAAAAACATTAACGGTAATTGACAAGGCCCTTAAATTTGTAAAAAAGAACAATCCGGATAAAACCGCCACTCTGAATATAAACAAAATGCCGCTTGATGATGATAACGTATACAAATTGCTTTCAAGCGGTAAGACAAAGGGAATATTTCAAATAGAATCCTCAGGTATGAAAGAACTGTTAACAAAACTGCAACCCTCCAGTATTGAAGAAATAATAGCTGTTCTTGCACTCTACAGACCAGGTCCCCTTGATAGTGGAATGGTAGATGAGTTTATAGAAAGAAAACATGGAAGAAAAAATATAGATTATCCTGTACCGGAATTAGAGGAAATCCTGAGGGGAACCTATGGACTATTCGTTTATCAGGAACAGATAATGAAAGCTGCCAGTGCAGTTGCAGATTACAGCCTCGGCGAAGCAGATTTACTGAGAAGAGCAATGGGCAAAAAAAAACCCCAGGAGATGAAAGCTCAGAGAGAAAGGTTTTTAGACGGGGCGAAGAAAAAAAATATAAGCTCAAAAAAAGCAAAAGAGATTTTTGGTGCAATGGAAAAATTTGCTGAGTATTCCTTCAATAAAAGTCACAGTACCGCTTATGCACTCATAACTTATCAAACGGCTTATCTAAAAACCTACCATACAGCAGAGTTTATGGCAGCTCTACTGTCAGTGGAAGCCAACAATAACGACAAGGTAATATCAAGCATAACAGAGTGCAAACAAATGAAAATTGACGTTCTGCCCCCGGATGTTAATGAAAGTATAGACGGATTCACAGCAAGAGATGGCAAAATCCGATTCGGTTTATCTGCAATCAAAAATGTTGGAGGCAGCATTGTTCAGTCCATTCTTGAATCAAGAGAGGAAAAGGGAAGATTTGAATCTATATATGACTTTTGTGAAAGGGTCGATTCCAGAAAACTAAATAAAAGAACGTTTGAGAGCCTGATAAAAAGCGGTTCCTTCGATTCATTGGGAATTCATAGGGCAAAACTAATGAATTCCCTTGATCCCCTGCTGTCTTTTACCTCTATGAAGCAGAAAAGTACTAATGATGGTCAGCATTCTTTATTTTCAAACAACGATTCAATCTCGTATCCAGAGCTTAATGAAGTTGATGAATGGGCAGAGCATGAACTGCTTATGCACGAGATGAGCGTACTTGGTTTTTACGTAACAAGTCATCCAATGTCTAAATATAGTGATGAAATATCCATACATACTAAAAGTTTTGATACAGAAAGTATTTATCAAATTAAGAATAAAACAGAAGTGTCAATTGCAGGTGTTGTTAGATCACTTAATGTTAAACACACCAAAAGGGGATCAGGAATATTTGGCAATTTAGTATTAGAAGATCTGAAAGGATCGGTTGATATAATAATTTTTAACGATCTGCTGAGGAAGAGCTTACCTATACTGGAAGTTAAAACTGAGCCTATAATAGTAAAGGGCTTCGCCGAGCCGTCGGACGACAGAATAACAATTAGGGCAACCGATATAAAGTCATTTAAAGAGCTAAGAAGTGAATCCACAATACACATAAGCATTACTGACACTAATGCAACAAGGGACAAGCTTTTTGGGCTGAAAAAAATTGTAGAATCTTATCCCGGAGAATCCTTATTACATTTACACATAAATTCGGATAAAGAGGAGGCAATAGTTGAAGTCAGTAGATACAAAGTTGATATAGACAAACAATTTATCTCAGAGGTAGAATCACTTCTAGGAGAAAAATCTTTAAGGATAAGCTAGATCAGTTAAGGTTTTCAATCAATTCTTTTAAATTATCAGCGCTATTTGTTATTACGAAAACTTCCTGAACCGATGAACCGCTCCTGGCAATGAGTTTTGCACCACTAACCGTACTGTATTTGTATCTAACAATTAAGTTTTCTCCGGTTGCGCTGCCGACTTTAATCTCACCGGGAATTATACCATCGACATATTCTTTAGTAGAAATATGATCTTCGAGAAATTTTTTAAGGCCTTTTATCATGCCGTGTTTTCTTTTAATCTTATTCTTACGATGCCTCATAAATTACCTTGTAATTTTCATATGGTTTAAATTTACATCAAAGTTAGTAAGATAATAAATTTTTAATAAGATGAAAAAGCTAACCGAGCTGGAATTCAATAACACCTATGCCAAATTACCGTCCGAATTTTATCAGAAGATTAACCCGACACCATTTAAAAATCCAACGCTCATATCCTTTAGTGAACCCGCCTCAAGGTTAATCGAAATTGATCCTGAACAATCAGCATCAGACGAATTTATAGAATATATATCCGGCAAAAAATTGATTCCCGGATCGGAACCAATAGCAATGAAGTACACCGGTTATCAGTTTGGCGTTTATAAACCGGATCTCGGCGATGGTAGGGCAATTTTGCTCGGAGAGGTTTCAAATTCAAAGCATGAAAAATGGGACTTGCATCTAAAAGGTAGCGGAAGGACAAAATATTCCCGGCAGTTTGATGGTAGAGCAGTATTGAGATCAACAATTAGGGAATACTTATGCAGCGAAGCAATGCATGGGCTCGGAATACGGACCACAAGAGCGTTGTGCATTATAGGTAGCGACGAACCTGTCCAAAGGGAAAAAACAGAAACTGCAGCAATGCTGCTTAGACTATCAAAGAGTCATGTAAGATTTGGAACTTTTGAAGCACTTTACCACTCAGGCCAGAAGCAACACTTCATGATATTGGCCGATTATGTCATAGAGAATAATTTCCCTCATCTAATAACTGAAAAGGATAAATATCAATTATTAACATATGAGATTGCAGAAAAAAGTGCATCTCTTGTTGCAAAGTGGCAAGCCTACGGATTTACACATGGAGTATTAAACACAGATAATATGTCGGTCATTGGGGTTACTATTGATTATGGACCATACGGATTCATTGAAGAATACAATCCGGGTTTCACACCCAACCACTCAGATCACAGTGGCAGATACTCGTTTGAAAACCAGCCGGCAATAGTTTTTTGGAACTTAAAAAAACTTTTATCATGCTTTAAGAATTTGGTGGACGATCAAGGGTTATCACAATGTCTTGACCATTTTAAAGATACTTATAAACAGAATTATCTGGACATCATGAGAAAAAAACTGGGGTTAATACATTCTCAACCTTCTGATTCGTCTTTTATTAATAAAACGCTAAATATGCTAAAAGAATATTCAGTTGATTACACAACGTTTTTTAGAACTATCTCTGATTATAAAACCCACGGGATAAATCAGGAAACATTCTTAGGGAAACTTACCGAGAATGGCTCATTTAATAATTGGATTGAAGAATATGATAAAAGAATAAGGATAGAATCGAATATTGACATTGAACGACAGGAATCGATGAAAAGATATAATCCAAAATATATATTGAGAAATTATCTCGCCGAGGCAGCTATCAGGAAAGCAGAGGATGAATCGGACTTCTCAGAAATTAATAGACTTCATGAGCTGCTAAAAACCCCGTTTACAGAAAAACCGGGGATGAATGAATTTGCAAAGCAATCACCCGCTCGGGCTAAAAACCTGGTCATTAGTTGTTCTTCTTGATTCTAAAATTTAATTCACAAAAATTTCACTAAAATACTGCTATCAATTTCCACATTTATGCAAACCGTACCTATCTGCCAAGGGCTGAAGTAGTATATACATACGCACAAGCCTTGCCACTAAAAAAGTCAGAAACAACTGACCAAAATTGCCTTTAAAACCAAAACTAACCTTAATTTGTCATCACATTTTCTATCAAAAAAAGACTTATTACAGATTATCGTATATAATAATTTAATTAAGGTTATTTAAAGGAAATTAAATGCACGGAAGCAAACTTTTTGTAGGTGGTTTAACTAACGAAACCAATACTGAGTTCTTAACGGAAATGTTCTCGGAATATGGAACTGTTCTGGAAATCAAGATAATTGAAGACAAGGGATTTGGTTTCATTACTATGTCTACTCAAGTAGAGGCAGAAAAGGCTAAAGCAGAATTAAACGGCAAACAAATCGGTGAAAGAACCTTGAAAGTCAATGAAGCAAAGGAAAGGGAAAAAAGGAAGGGACGCAGATTCACTTCTAACAGAAACCGATAAACTGTCCAAGAATTATCTAATAGATAATAAAAATATTTATGAAAGTGCATTGATTTAATTCAATGCACTTTCATTATCAACTAAACTAATACCACGTTTTGTGCCTGTGGGCCCTTTTGACCTTCGGTAACTGTGAATTCAACTTTCTGGCCTTCTTCAAGGGTTCGAAAACCATCACCTGAAATTTCACTATAGTGAACAAAGACATCCGCTTCATTTTCGCGTTCAATAAAACCAAAACCCTTGGTGGAATTGAACCACTTAACGGTGCCAATCTCACGATCTGCCATAACCGGTTAACCTCCTCTCTATAAAATTGGTTATGCAAGTGGCTCAAATCAAATTCAGACTTAAATCTAAAATAAGAAAAGAACTACTGCAACAATTTCTAGAATTCTTCTAAATTTGACTTAATTGTCAAATCAAATATTAAATATAATTCCATTTTCACAAAAATTCTACTAAGTTATTTGTATGTAATATTTATATTTACTAGAGCTTTATATGCTTATCAAGAAATAGGCCAGGAGGAATTAGTAATGGATCTCTACGATATTATGCGAACAACATTTTCCCCAAGAGAATTTAGTGATGAACCCATATCAAACAGCACCATTTTCAAAATACTGGACAACTCGCGTTTTGCTCCAAGTGGAGGGAACAGGCAAGGGTGGCATGTAATCATAATTCGCGATATTAAAGCCAAAAAAGCTCTGGCTGATCTTGCTGTACCTGCAGCTAAAAGATATGCAGCACAAATAATTGCAGGCGAAAATCCCTGGAACACGGTTGAATCAACAGTTGTGGATCCTGAAACAATAGAGAATACACATCCCCCAAATATCTTAACAAAAACATACCTTAACGCACCAGTTGTTTTAGTAGTATGTGTTGATCTTAAGTTAGTTGCGTCAGTTGATCAATATTTAGAACGGATAGGTATAGTTAGCGGCGCTTCTATATACCCATTTGTTTGGAATATACTGCTTGCAGCACGCTATGAAGGTTATGGTGGGACCATAACAACTCTGCCGATTTCACAGGAACCCAAGGTTCAGGCACTTTTAAACATTCCAAATGATTTTGCTGTTTGTGCAATACTCCCTCTTGGAAAACCAGCCAAAAGGCTGACAAAACTGAGACGAAAACCTGTCTCTTCTTTTGCTACCTTAGAAAAATGGGATGGTGAACCGCTTACCGACAAAAGCGATTAAATTATTTTACATTAATTTAAACTTCTATAATATCTGTCATTAGCAACTGTTAGATGCCAGTCTTCCCATCCGGACAAAAGGTAATTGTATAGTTAACGCTATTAGGATTTGAACTGCTGCCGGAAAATCCCTTAGGACAATCAAAAGTATCGGTCTTATCATCAAACGGATAACTGTAAGCCGTGGGGCATGCGTCCTTATCAAATTGTGCCCATGGCAACGCAGTACTGGTCCAATTGGTATTGGTACTTACACAACAATTTGGAATAATCCTCTGATTTTGATCGCGGCAAACCGGTGTTGGTGCTAAGCTACCCCATATAGGGCATCCGCAACAGCTGGAATTTACCCCCAGGGTATAGCAAGATGCAGCATTTGTACCGATACATTCGAAGAGATCATTATTAACCGCATTACAAGTCAAAGATCCCATACTAAAACTTGGATCAATTTTACAAATTTCGTTAGCATTAAACCAGCCTATCTGTTTACCACAGCTTTGAGCAATTGTATTTGTTGTAGCTTCATAGGATAAACCACACACTTCGTTTTCATCTGTACATTGACCGTTAGTGCACAGATCACCACCTAGTTTGACATATCGCAAAATAGCGCCTTCATCATTGTTGCCGATAGTAGGGTTAAAGCTCCAGGTACATCCCTTCAATCTGTTGTTGACGGGAGTAGTTCCACCCGGGTTTCCACAGTCATATATGCCTGTATTGGTTACACTCGGTGTAATTTCAATTGGGACATTCGTACCGTTTATATTAGATACATCGGAAGTATCTTGAATATCCCTGAACAGGTTCAACTCTCCTTGTGTAAGCGGACCCATAGGTCCGGTTCCAAATGGGCAAGGCTTATCGATTTTACCATCAACTACGCAGGGGGCTGTTTCACAGCTTCCGCCACATGGTCCCTCAGTACAATCACCAACGGACGATTGGCACCCGGTTTGAACGTAAAAATTGATATTTAATAGCTGTGAATCATTCCCACTACCGATAGTTTGTGAAACGGGGATATCAAATACCGCAGTGTCGCCGGAATCACCCGATTTAGATAAATGAAAACTACCACTTGTAGTGGAAGGCAAGGTCCATTGGCATATTCCCTGAGTTGTATTGCACTTTTGTCCGCTATCGCAATCCGTATCACTACTGCAAGTTTTAGGTATTTGTAATGCGGCGCCAACAATCCCAAGCCATACTTCCTGGTCTTTACATTTATTCTTAAATTTAAGTTTACGATCACCATTTGTCGATTGTATACACTGGCCCACAGATCCTTCTTCACACGTAGCGCCGTTATTCCATGTGGAACCGCTGACGTCGGTACCAGCTAAATTCGTGGTCCTTACGATAGCAGATGAAAACCCGGATGCAACCAAATTTAAATCATTTATTTTTGCCGATAGGAAATCAGAGTTCCTCATATTCGATCCACTTAAATCTGCATTTCTAAGATCTGCACCCTCCAGATTTGAACCCTCCAATTCACAATCATTGCATCTGTTAGTAAATACAGAAAGTTGCAAAGCCCTACCTTGAGCATATGCATTTTTAAATAATCTGTTATAAATTTTAGATGCAATACCATCCGAACCGCCGTTTCCACCATCAGGCACTACAAAAACAGTGAATTCCTCAAAACTATTTCCATCATGTTGAATTTCAAGTGTGTAATCCCCTGGCAGCACAACTCCAACTTCACAATCATCATTAGAGGTATGTGAAAGAACTAAATTATTGGAAGAGTCAATTAACATTATAATATGCTCCGCATCGGGCTCATCATCCTGCCAGCATATAGTTAAGTTTGTTGTACTATTTAAACGAACCGGCAATATGTCTGTTCCAATACCAGCTGTATCATTGCCAACGTCTTCCGCAAATAAATGTTCCAGGAATGTAATAATCGCATTAGTTTCTAGGTCTCCAATCAAGGAAGAATCATCCACAAAATCATTTTCAGTTAATACTTCTGATTGGCCCTGGTTTTCAACATTGTCGCACCCAAACATTACTCCTGCAAATGAGAAGAGAACCAACATCGCAAAAATATTCTTCCTAAATATAATCTTAGTCACTTAAATCCCCCTCTAAAATTTTTAAAATCGATGTGTAAATGTTTATAATATTTGATCTAATGATCGGAAATATTGTATATCCATAAATGAAAACTTAATTTCTTTCTGAAAACTCCAATTACAATAAAATTATAAGCACCTTATTAATTTTTTCCAGCTTTTAAAAATAATTTTTAATAGGAGATGTTAAGTTCTAAAAATAATTGTCAACTTGATTAACACTTTATAGTTAAAATCCTATATATTTACTAATAATAGAATTAGAAGAGGTAGTGTAATGGGTATTATTCCATCTAATTGTTTCTCATGGGCATTTAATTCAATAATCTACATAAACATTATAAGGACAATTTTAATATTGATACTGCCTGTTTTAACGCTTTCTGCTCTTAGCTGCGACAGTACCGGCAG